>JAWWPV010001094.1:0-3643 GCA_033854775.1 Trebonia sp. | reverse complement strand
GCGATGGACACGCCATCGTTGGTGATCGTGGGGGCTCCCCACTTCTTCTCGAGTACCACGTTCCGGCCCTTGGGGCCGAGGGTTACCTTCACGGCGTCGGCAAGCTGGTTCATGCCGCGCTCGAGGCCGCGCCTGGCGTCCTCGTCAAACGCGATCATCTTCGCTGCCATTGGTTCCAGTCCTCCGTGGCGTACGTTAGGACCGGCCGAAGCCCGCGACGGACGGCACGCCACACGGCAGTCCTTTCCTGCCGTCTAGCGGTACCTCATCGCCCGATCCCGCCGTTGTGGTTGTCACTCTCGCAGGGAGAGTGCCAACCCCATGTTTAGCACTCTCATAGGGAGAGTGCAAACGCCAGGGCTTCGTGCTGGGCGTTCGCGCATACGGCATGGCACGGCCCCGCCGGACGCGTAGAGTGAACGAGCACTGAATACGTCGGGAATCACCCGCCCCCTTCGAGAGGGTTTGTTACTTTTCCGCCATGAAAGCGCTCGTCCTATCCGGGGGCTCCGGCACACGCCTGCGCCCGATTACGCATACCTCAGCCAAGCAGCTGGTCCCGGTGGCGAACAAGCCGGTGCTGTTCTACGGACTCGAGGCGATCGCGGAGGCGGGGGTCACCGATGTCGGGATCATCGTCGGCGACACCGGGCCCGCGATCGAGGCGGCCGTGGGCGACGGCTCGAGGTTCGGCCTCAAGGTCACCTACATCAGGCAGCTGGCACCCCTCGGCCTCGCGCACGCGGTCCTCGTCGCCAGGGAGTTCCTCGGCGAGGACGACTTCGTGATGTACCTCGGCGACAACTTCATCGTCGGCGGGATCACCGGGCTGGTCGAAGAGTTCGCCGTCAGCAGGCCCGAGGCCCGGATCATGCTGGCGCGCGTCAGCGACCCGAGGGCGTTCGGCGTGGCCGAGCTCGACGAGGCGTCGGGCCGGGTCAAGAACCTGGAAGAGAAGCCCAAGCAGCCCAAGAGCGACCTCGCCCTGGTCGGGGTCTACCTCTTCACCCCGGCCATTCACGAGGCGGTCGCGAGCCTCAAGCCGTCCTGGCGGGGCGAGCTTGAGATCACCGAGGCGATCCAGTGGCTGCTCGACCACGGCCGCACGGTCAACGCGACGACGATCACCGGGTACTGGAAGGACACGGGCAACGTCACCGACATGCTCGAGGTGAACCGCCTGGTCCTCGAGAGCCTTGAGCCACGGCTCGACGGCGCCGTAGAAAGCGATTGCGAGATCATCGGCCGCGTCGTCGTCGAGGCGGGCGCGCGCGTGAGCGGGTCACGCATCGTCGGCCCGGCGATCATCGGCGCGGGCAGCACGGTCTCCGGCTCCTACATCGGCCCGTTCACCGCCATCGACGAAGACTGCTCGATCGAAGAAAGCGAGATCGAGTACTCCATCGTCCTCTCACGCGCCTCTATCCGCGGCGTCCGCAGGATCGAGGCCTCGCTGATCGGCCACGACGCGGAGGTAACCCCCGCGCCCCGGGTACCGCGGGCGCACCGGCTAGTGCTCGGCGACCACAGTAAGGTACAGATCAGCTCATGAGGATCCTGGTTACCGGCGGCGCGGGCTTCATCGGCTCGCACTACGTCCGCACGCTGCTGTCCGGCGGCTTCCGTGGCTACTCCGGCGCCCAGGTCACGGTCTACGACAAGCTCACCTACGCGGGCAACCTCGCGAACCTCGCCCCGGTCGCCGACCGCCCCGGGTACGCGTTCGTCCAGGGCGACATCTGCGACCCCGTGCAGCTCGCCGAGGTTCTCCCTGGCCACGACGCGGTGATCAACTTCGCCGCCGAGTCGCACGTCGACCGGTCGATCGCCGGCGCCGCCGAGTTCATGAACTCCAACGTGCTCGGCGTCCAGGTGCTGCTCGATGCCTGCAGGACCGCCGGCGTCCCCCGCATCGTGCACGTCTCCACCGACGAGGTGTACGGCTCGATCGCCGAGGGCGCGTGGACCGAGCAGTCGCCACTCGACCCGAATTCCCCGTACTCCGCGGCCAAGGCGGGCGGCGACCTCATCGCCATCGCCTTCGCGCGGACCCACGGGGTCAACGTTTCCGTCACGCGGTGCTGCAACAACTACGGCCCGTACCAGTACCCGGAGAAGCTCATCCCGTTGTTCGCCACGAACCTGCTCGACGGCAAGCCGGTGCCGCTGTACGGCGACGGCCTCAACGTCCGCGGCTGGATCCACGTGGACGATCACTGCCGTGGCATCCAGCTGGTGCTGGAAAAGGGCGAGGCGGGCAAGGTCTACAACATCAACGGCGACATCGAGCTGTCCAACCGCGAGCTCACCGCGGCCATCCTGGACAAGCTCGGCGCCTCCTGGGACGACGTGGTGCCGGTCACGGACCGCAAGGGCCACGACCGCCGCTACTGCCTCGACGACTCGCTGCTCCGCTCGATGGGCTACGCGCCGCAGACGCCGTTCAGCGACGGCCTCAAGGCCACCATCGAGTGGTACGCCGCCAACCGTGACTGGTGGGAGCCGCTGCACCGCCCGGCCCCGCCCGCCCGGCCCGCGGCCCACGCGAACCCGGCCCAGTAGGTACAGCCCGGTGACCCGCTGGCTAGTCACTGGCGCCGCCGGCATGCTCGGCCGCGACCTGACCAATCTCCTGCAGGCCCGGGGCGAGGAGTTCACTCCGCTCGCCCGGGCTGACTTGAACATCACTGACCAGGCAGCGGTGGCCAAGGCGGTCAGCCTCGTCAAGCCCGACGTCGTGGTCAACTGCGCCGCGTGGACCGCCGTCGACGCCGCCGAGGAGCGCGAGGAAGAAGCCTTCGCGATCAACGCCCACGGCGCCGCGAACCTGGCCGCCGCCTGCGCGAGCGCAGGCGCCCTGCTCGTGCACCCCTCGACCGACTACGTCTTCGACGGCCACGCTTCCGCCCCGTACGCAGAAGACGCTCCCACCGCCCCGGCCGGCGCCTACGGCCGCACCAAGCTGGCCGGCGAGCAGGCGGTGCGCGCCGCCCTCCCGGACGCGAGCTACATCGTCCGCACCGCCTGGCTATACGGCGCCCACGGCAAGAACTTCCTCAAGACCATGCTCCGCCTGGCCAGGAACGGCACCGCCCCAGGCGTGGTCGCCGACCAGCACGGCCAGCCCACCTGGACGGCCGACGTCGCCGCCCAGATCTACGCGCTGATCGACAAATCCGCCCCCACGGGCATTTACCACGCGACAAGCGCAGGCCAGACAACCTGGTTCGGCTTCGCCGAGGAAATCTTCACCCTTTATCAAGGTCACGGTCAAGGCCAAGATCAAGGCCAAGAGGAGGATTCCGAACGACTTCGGCTTACTCCCCGGCCCGTCACTACTGCCGACTACCCGACGCCGGCGAAACGGCCCGCTTACAGCGTCCTAGGCCACGAGGCATGGCGGGCGGCGGGCATCGCGCCGATCAGCGACTGGAAAGACGCCCTCCACCGCGCCTTCCCCGCGATCCTGGCGAACGCGGACGCCTAAGAGCCGGCCGCTTCCGTTCGGTACCTGGCTGTCTGTGTCCGAGACGGACGTGACCGGGGTGGCCGCCTCAGCCGGGACCGGGGCCTGGTCTTTTCCCTCGGCCGTGCGCGCGGCGGCGTTCTGGCCGCGGCGCAGGCCCGGCACGGACGCGCCCGC
>JAWWPV010001093.1:0-2835 GCA_033854775.1 Trebonia sp. | reverse complement strand
TCGCCTGGTAGAACTCGATCGCAAGCTCCAGCGCATTGTGCCCTTGGGTCCGCGGCGGCGGCGCATGCTCACACCGTACTTTCTTCGCCGCTGCAAGCCCAACGGCTTACTGCCTTCCGGATCAGACGCTGTCCGGGATTCTCATCGATCTGGCCAATTGGCCATCGAGTGGCCAGATCGATGAGAAATTGGCCAAGTGAAATGAGAAGCTACAGCGAGGCTGTTAGCCCGGGGCCATGTCGACGAAGCGGCTGTAGTGGCCCTGGAAGGCCACCGTCACCGTCGCCGTCGGGCCGTTCCTGTGCTTGGCGACGATCAGGTCCGCCTCGCCCGCCCGCGGCGACTCCCGCTCATATGCGTCTTCTCGATGCAAAAGTATTACTACGTCCGCATCTTGTTCTATCGAATTATGGGCATTTATCCCATTTGCCACGAAATTGTGTGTTTCCTTGACCGTGGCATCGTAGACGGGCTGCTGGCCGAGCGGCTCGATGGAAACGATCTTGTCCCAAAAGATGTCATTCGACGCTATCTCGCGCAGCGTCTCAGAGCCTAGAGCGTCCGCGCAGCGCATTAGGCGCTCGCGTGACGGGCAGCTCTTGTAGAGCGTCGTGCCGCAATAGTTCGTCCCGATGGCGGCTTGGAACTGCCGCTCTGTGAGCCCAGCTCGCACTCGCTCCGACTTGACTAGGTTCCAAACGCCAAGTGGCACCGTGTCAACGTTGGTGTTCGTGGTCCGGGCAGCCAGCCAGGCGCCTAGTTCCCGCGCGGTCTCCCCGCGCCTGCCGTGGACTCCAACCCGCGCGCAGAAGGTGCGGAGGCTCGGTGCGTCAGCCACGATCACGTGGTAGTTGGGAGCGTATCCGGCCTTCTGCACCTGCCGGATGCGGGCGATTATCCCGAGCCTGGCCAGCAGGTGCGCAACACCATCCGCGAGATCCCTGCTCGCGGACGAGTAGTACACCTTGGCCGCGGAATTGCTGTGCGGCAACCAGACGCACCCATCCGTTGCCCAAAGGTGCCGCAGGAAGACGCAGATCTCGTCGTCGCTAGCCGCGTAAAGAGCGCTCGGCAGGCGCTTGTCATGCGCGCCCCTGTACTCGATCCCGAGCTCGCGGAACCAGTCGTGAATCGGGTTTCCACGTCCGTGAGTGCAATGTGCGGGGGCAGGCAGGTAGCTGTGCCACCAGGTCTGCTGCGCGACCCGTCGGGGGGTGATACCGAACTCGGCCGCTGCCGCCGCCTCGACGAACTCCAGGTTCTCCGGGTCATTCGACGTGTAGTGCACGGGCTGCCGCTTGATGACGCAGCCGTCGCCGAGCAGGTGCGCCAAGAGCCCGATCCGATGCTCGGACCAGCCAAGGCCGACCGCCACCGGGGCCGGGATCCGGCGAGGGATCGCCAGACGGTCACCTGCTCGCAGCTCACCAAGGGGGGTCCAGCCTGAGAAGGTGAGGAAGGGGTGGTTAGCGGTTGCCTTAACCTCGCGGCCAGAAGCTAGCCGGAGCCGGAACACGTCCTTAGTGCCGGATTCGAAGACGTTCGTCACAGGCGCCGGGACGAACTGATGCCGCTCATCCAGCGACCACACCAGGACGTCTTTCCAACCGTTGCTCAGCAGTTCCTCGAAGGTAACCGGGGTGCCCGTGTCCGCGCGGAGCAGCGTCGTGTCGGCCGTCATGCACCCCGACTCGCGCAAATCGGACAACATGGGCTTCTTGTCCTGGCGCTGCTCCGGACCACGGTTGAGCTGCGACAATGCGACGACAGGAACCTCTAGCTCCTTGGCCAGGAGCTTGAGTGACCTGGACATCTCGGAGACCTCTTGCTGGCGGCTCTCCGTCCGCTTCGGTGAGGACATCAGCTGCAGGTAGTCGATGATCACGAGCTTGAGGTCATGGCGCTGCTTGAGCCGCCGGCACTTGGCACGGATCTCCATGAGCGACATGTTCGGCGAGTCGTCGATGAACAGCGGCGCGTCCGCGACCTCGCTCATCCGCTTGGCCAGCCGCCCCCAGTCGTCGTCGCTCATCTGCCCGGTGCGCATGATGTGCATCGGCACCCGCGCCTCCGCCGACAGGAGCCGCATCGTGATCTCGTTCCGCCCCATCTCCAGCGAGAAGACGACGGTGGGTAGGCCGTGCCGAATGGTAGCTGAGCGCGCGAAGTCGAGCGCGAGCGCGGAATTGTGCGTCGGGATCATGCCACGCCCGGCGAGGTAAAGCTCGTCCTCGTTGTCAACCTGGACGCACCGGACAGGGCGTGGGAACACCGGCCGGACATCGGTGATGAACCGCCACCGCGTGTCCCGCGGCGCCCCGGCTGGCAGGTCCGCCGTGTGCGTCAGGGCGACTGCGTGCCGCGGCAGTGAGCCCGCGATCTCGCCCGTCGTGACGACGCTTGGCGACGCCGTGTCCGGGCGGATCCACGTCTGCCACTGGTGATTCTCGTCGGCGATGATCGCAGAGCCGTCCGAGAACTCGACCTCGTAGCAGGGGCGGCCGTGGAGTACCCCAGTCGCGGCTACCACGCGCGTGGGCTTGCCATTCGCGTCGATGAGGTAGTCGCCGACCTGGACTTCGCCCATAGTCGTCCAGCCGGTCGGGGTCGGGAGCGGCGTGTCGAGCGCGAGTGCCTTGCCGACGGCCGGCCGTGCGGCGATCACGACCATCTGGCCCGGGTGGAGGCCGTTGGTCAGGGCGTCCAGGTCGGAGAAGCCGGTGGGGACGCCGCTGATGCCGCCACCGTGGGCGCCGATCGCCTCGATCTCCTCGAGGGCCGCGGGCATGATCTCCGACAGCGGGTGGTAGTCCTCGGCGATCCGGCGGTCGGTGA
>JAWWPV010001092.1:0-2865 GCA_033854775.1 Trebonia sp. | reverse complement strand
GTCACCCGCTTGATGGCGTCGGCGAGCAGCGCGCCGTCGAAGGCGTAGCACCCGGAGTTGAACTCATCGACGGCGCGCTCGGCCTCGGTGGCGTCGCGCTCCTCGACGATCCGCAGGAAGGCGCCGTCGGCGTCGCGCACGATCCGGCCGAAACCAGGGAAGTCGCCCCGCGCGGTCAGCACGGTGACCGCGTTGCCCGCCGCCTCGTGCCTGCTCGCCAGTTCGCCGAGCGTCTGCCCGCGCAGCAGCGGCATGTCACCGTAGGTCACGATGACCGTGCCTGCCAGGGCGCCAATGGACTCGATGACCATCCGCACGGCGTGCCCGGTGCCGAGCTGCTGCTCCTGGACGACGATGTCCGCCCGCGGTGCCGCGGCGACCGCCGCCGCGCTCACCTCTTCCCTGCCATGTCCGACCACGACCACGAGCCGCTCAGGGGCGAGGTCGCTCGCCGCCGCGATCGCGTGCCCGAGCAGGGACCGCCCGGACAGCGCGTGCAGCACCTTGGGGGTACGGGACTTCATCCGGGTGCCCTCGCCCGCGGCAAGGATCACAACCGCGGCCAGGGAAGTTTCGCTCACGAGTAACGCATCTCCTCGGGTATCGCGCCGAACACCTACCGAGGCCATCTTCCCCCGTAACAAAACAACGCCATGGTACCGAGCGCGTGAAGAGCCTGAACGACAGAAAACCGTTTACCTGCCCCTCACCAGCAGGATACCTGCTCGTAGCCAGCGGAGGAGGACCAAGGGACTGCTGTTAATCGAGTGATCAAGGGTGACTCAAGGTACGAACAGCCAGGCGATGCCATATCAGGACAGGAGGCGCCCGCAGGACCTGCATCCAGTACCGCGCATGCGCCGCACTAGACGTGCCTTGGGGCGGGACGCCGCCCGCCTGGTTGAAATTTTAACCGGATCTGCCCGGATTGTTCGCCGTCTCGGACGTGTCGTCAGCCACGTCGGACACGAGTTCAGTCGGCTCGAAGCTGCCCTCGCCCGCCACCGCGGCCAATTCAGCACCAAGCGACTCCGCCTCCTGAGGCTGCTTGGGACGCCCGGTGAGGGCCGAGGCGATAGCACCGAGCACGCACACCGCGATCGCGAACCCGAACGCGACCCCGAGCCCGTCGTGGAACGGGCCTGAGATCAGGTCCGGGAAGAACTGCCGACCGGTCAGGTAGGCGGCGTGCGCCGCGCTCGTGTGCGCGAGCGTCGGGCCGAGGAGCTGCTGCATCGGGTTGTAGCCGAGGAACGCGGCGAACAGGACGCCGATCGGGGGCAGGTGCGAGACCACTGCCGCACTCGCCGCGGGCACGCCCTGCGCGGTCAGGCCGGCGAACATGGTGCGCGGCAGCGAGCTGGCGAGGCCGGTCACCATCAGCGAGAAGAAGATGCCGATCGAGAGCACGGACGCGGAGTTCATGAACGTGGCGATCATGCCGCCCGCCGCACCGCGCGCGTTCGCCGGGACGGAGTTCATCATCTCCGCGCGGTTCGGCGAGACGAACAGGCCGGTACCGAAGCCGTTGATGCCCACCAGCAGCGCGAACTGCCAGTAGCTGAAGTTCACCGGCAGGAAAACCATGATCGCGAAGGTCGCCGCCGCGACCAGCGACCCGCCGACGGTGAACGCCTTGGCCCCGAACTTGTCGGACAGGATGCCTGACAACGGCGCGGAGAGCAGGAAGCCGATCGTCAGCGGTATGAGGTAGATGCCGGCCCACAGCGGCGTCTGGCTGTAGCTGTAGCCGTGCAGCGGCAGCCAGATGCCCTGGAGCCAGATGATCAGCATGAACTGCATGCCGCCACGGCCCAGCGCCAACATGAGGCTCGCGATGTTGCCCCACGCGAACGCCCGGATCTTGAACAGCGAGATCCGGAACAGCGGCTCCTGGACCTTCATCTCGACGAAGACGAAAACGATGATCAGGATCACGCCGCCGACCAGACCGGCGATCACGCTTGGGTTGGTCCAGCCCATCGCGCTCGTGCCGTAAGGCTGCAGGCCGTAGGTGATGGCGACCATGACCGCGATCAGGCCGACGCCGAAGAGCAGGTTGCCCCACCAGTCCATCTTCGCGTGCTTGCGGATGCCGGTGTCGTGCAGCATGTAGTACGCCCACACGGTGCCGAACACACCGATCGGCGCGGAGATGAGGAAGACGAGGTGCCAGTTCACAGGGCCGAGCAGGCCGCCGAGGATCAGGCCGATGAACGACCCCGCGATGGCCGCGATCGAGTTCAGCCCCAGCGCCGTCCCGCGCTGGTTGGCGGGGAAGGCGTCGGTGAGGATGGCCGTGGAGTTGGCGAACAGGAACGCGCCGCCGATGCCCTGCACGACACGCCAGATGATCAGCCACAATGCGCCCGACGACCCGTGCATCCAGGTAACGGTCAGGAAGATCGACGCGATGCTGAACACCGCGAACCCCATGTTGTACATCCGGACCCGGCCGTACATGTCGCCCAAGCGGCCGAACGACACCACCAGCACCGCGGTGACCACCATGAAGCCCATGAACATCCACAGCAGGTAGCTGGTGTTCCCGGCGCCAAGCGGGTCAAGGCCGATCCCGTGGAAGATGTCCGGCAGCGAGATCAGCACGATCGACTGGTTGATCGTGGCCATCAGCACGCCGAGCGTGGTGTTCGACAGCGCGATCCACTTGTAGTGCGGCCCAAGCTCGCGATCAGCCTTGACAGGCACCCTATGCCCCCAGCTTGTCAGGAAAGTTGAGTAGATGATCAGAACTTGCTTAACCTCAACTAACCATAACTCACCGGAGCCAGCCTCCGCATACCGGCGCACTCGCCGCAATCGCGCCCACGCCGCGTCGCGACTAGGGGAGACTTGTTATCGACC
>JAWWPV010001091.1:0-3845 GCA_033854775.1 Trebonia sp. | reverse complement strand
GCTCCCCGGCCCATTACGGGATTGGCCCGGTGGCCCACAGGGCTAATCCAGCCGGTAGGCCTAATCAAGCCGGTAGGGCTAATCCAGCCGGTAGGCCCGGCGAGCGTTCTCGGTGCCGATGAGACGGGTGATGCGCTCGGCGTCGGCGTAGCTCATATCGTCAGCGTCGACCAGCGATGAAAGAAATGCCGAGAGCGCCCTACGGAACAGCAGCGTCCCGAGGTAGTAAAGCTCGGGCAGTCCGAAGGCGTCGGAAGAGAACAGGAACTTCCGCAGCGGCACCAGCTCAAGCGCCTCGGCGAGCAGCGCGGCGGCCCGCGCGCCGACATTGTGCGTGGCGAGCCCGAGGTCCGCGTACACCAGCGGGAAGACCTGCGCCAGGTAGCCGGCCTCCCGGTGATACGGGTAGTTGTGCAGCAGCATCACCGGCACCCCGGTCGGCTCAAGCGCCCGCAGCAGGCCGGTGAGCAGCAGCGGATTGCACCGGTGCAGGTCGATGTCCCTGTCGCCGTACCCGACGTGAAACTGGATTGGCAGCCCGAGGTCGGCACCGCACCAGATAACGAAGCGGTGGATTACCTCGTCCGCTAGCCGCGGCGGCGTCCCGTCGGCGCGGCCAAGCCAGCGCGATGCGGCGGCGGCGACCTCGGCGTCGCCCGGCCGCCGCCCGTCAAGCTCAAGCCCGACCCGGTACGCCGCGACCGACTTAAAGCCAACAACGGTGATGCCGAACGAGGGCGCGCTTACTCGCTCGCTCAGCGCCCTCCGGTACGCGTCGGGGAAGTCGGCCGCGCGTACCCCCGACCGCGCCAGTGACTCCGCGACCTGCTCAAGGCGGACGACCTCAAACGCCGCCGCCCCGGCCAGGCTCGCCGTCTCGCCGGGGGAGAGCAGGCCCGCCGGCGTGTACCCGGTGTCCACGCAGAGCGCGGCAAGCCCCGACGCGCCAAGGAACCGACGGCTCACCTCCTTCCAGTCAAGCGCGGCCCGCCGTTCCTGGTAGGCGGCCGCACTCGCGTGCGGCGGCAGCCCGAGCAGTGGCGGGCACCAGCGTCGCAGGGCCAGCCCCGCCAGGGAGTCGAAAGGCATCCCTTCGGCGGTCGCGGCGCCGTCGGCCTCGTTCAGCAGCCCCGCCAGATCGAGGGGTTCGGGCCACCGGGGTCTGGGGTGTCCCCCGGGGGCGCTGTGTCCCCCCGGGGGATGACCGTCGCCACTGGACCTGAGCAGCCCGTGGCAGTGGTGGTCGACGAGCGGCTGCGCGGCGACGAAGGGAAGCAAGGAGGCGGACATGACGTCCATGCTAGAACGCCATTGTTTCGCGATGTGATTCGCGTGATGACTGTAAATAAGCGTGACTACGTTTCATTAATGCTCAACGAGCAATAGAAGACGCATCGGGAATCACGTGAGGCATGTAAATGCACTGGTCTGGCAATCGCCATATCTCGTAATCACTAACTGTAATCGACACAAAACTACTTGTAATTTTTTTGCCCTCAAGGTCTGGGTATTTCGCGCGCCAGTCGTTACCATCGAATCAAGAGCCAGGCGATAAAAGATCCGGGCGCAAAGCTCGCGTCAAGATCTGTTACACAGAGTTACTTTAAGAGGACCCGGAGTAACTGATGACCGATCCGCGAAACGCGCAGCCCGGCTCTTACGGGACATCCGGATATGCCGCCGGAGCCGGGGAAGAATCCCGGATGGCGGCTAATTCCGGGAGAGCCAGCGTCCGGCCGAAGAGGCCTGGCGCGGCAAGTCCGGCGGGCTGGTTCTCGCCGCCGGCCGGGGAAGCGGCCCCCCCGGTCCGGCTTAGGGAGCCAGCCCGCTCGGATGGAGCGTCGCAGTACGCCGTGGAGACGCGGCCGACGTCGATGTACCGGGTCCCCTGGCAGACGGCACGTCAGGAGCGGATACGGCGCTGCCTCGGGAGACTCCAGGCGCCGATGGCCCCTGCCCGGGGAAGCGCGCCCGCCGACCACAAGCCCGACAACTCCGCTTCCCTGGGGACACCCCCGGACCCCCGTGCGGGCGCGCCGTACATGCACTGGCCGTCGCTCACCCGGCGGGGACCGCTGCACATTCCCGTGGTCGGCCCGACGGAGGCGCTGCGCGGCCGGGCCGGCGGCCCCGGAGTGGACGTGCCCCCCCGCGCGGTGCCCAGCCTGCTCGACCGCGAGCGCCAGTCCGGCTGGCAGCTCGCCCAGCGCGTCTGGCAGGACTCCGGTGTCAACTGGGAGGACGCGCCCGCCCCGCCGCAATCGGACAACGAGGCGCCTGACCCGTACGCGCCCGACCCGAACGCGCCGGGCCCCTACGCGCCTGACCCGTACGCGCCCGACCCCTACGCGCCGGGCCCCTACGCGGATGACCGCACCCGGTACCCGACCGACCCGCATCCAACCCGCCCCGACCTGCCCGTTCTCACGGGGCCTGTGGACTCCCGGCACGGGATGGGCCCGTGGCCCGTCCAGCCGCCCCCCGAGGCGCCGTGGCTCGAGCCGCCTGTCGTGGAGCGGGAGCCGGGCGAACCCGGCGAGCAGGAGGATCCCGAGCCCGAGGACCGCGACCAGGGCCCCCAAGACCGCGGCGGCCAGGCGCCGCCCCTTCCGCGCCGGGCGCCCCCTCGGTCCCGCGAGTTCGGCCCTTCCGCGTTCGCCCCGTCCTCGCCGTTCGCGCCGTCGCCGGCGTTCGCGGCGCGCCAGTCGTTCGGGCCGTCCCCGGCCTTGGATGAGTCCCCGGCGCTATCTGGGTCCCCGGCGCTGGCTGGGTTCCTGGCGTCCGGGCAGGCGCCGCTGAGCGCCCCGGTCGCGGAGGCCGCGCCGCCGCTTGGCGAGCCTGACGAGCTTTTCCGCGCGTGGCAGGGATCGGTCAGGGAGGCCGCCGGCCGGGGCACGCCCTGGTCCGCCCGCCGGCCGGCCGGGGGCGTGGCTCGCCGCGGGCTCGGGTGGCAGGTCGCCAAGATCGGCGTGCCCGCCGCGGTCATCGTCACCGTCGGGGCCGGCGCGCTGATGATACTGACCGGCCGGGCGAACGAGATGCTCGCCGAGCGGGCGAGCTCCGGGGCGCTGTCCGCTGGGCAGCCGCGCGCCGGCGCCGTCTCCCCTGGTGGGGCGAGCGGCAAGGCGACCGCCACGGGGCAGGCGGGCGCCGGCGCCACCGGCCTGACCCTGGCCGGGTACCCGGGACAGCATGGCTCGGTGGGGGTCGCCGCGCTATGGTCCGCGGGCGGCACCACCATGGCCGTCGGCCACGCGGACGCCCACCCCGCGGTCTGGCGGCACGCCACCGACGGCACCTGGTCCCTGGTGTCGACCGCCGCCCTCAGCGGACTGACGGGGCACCTGACCTCGGTCGCCCAGGGGCCGTCGGGCTGGATCGCCGTCGGGTCGATGAATGAGAACGGGACGGTCCAGCCGGTGGTCTTCTGGTCGCCAGACGGCGTGACGTGGACGCCGCAGGCTGCCCTGACGAACTTCGCGGGAAGCAGCGCGCAGTTCCTCGGCGTCGCGGCGGGCCCCGGCGGGTACCTCGTCGTGGGCAAGGACGGCAGCGATGACCAGGCGTCCGTCGCGCTGTGGTGGTCCGCCGACCTGAAGAACTGGGCGAACGGCGAGACCAGCGGCAGCGCGGGCTCGTTCGCCGCCGCCGCGGTCGCCGTGGGCAACGGCTTCGTCGCGGCAGGCTCGGAGAACAACTGCCACACGATCTGGACCTCGCCGGACGGCAGGAACTGGACCGCGCACGACCTCGCCAAGCCGTCGGGCGCGACCACCGCGGCCCTGCGCTCCGTCGCGGCCGACCAGGGCGGTCGCTTCGTCGCGGCGGGCTACGCCACCAACAGC
>JAWWPV010001090.1:0-3690 GCA_033854775.1 Trebonia sp. | reverse complement strand
CGCGTCGTGCGCCACCGCGTACGAGAGCCGCGCGTCGAGCACCGCCCGGTAGACCCCTTGCCCGCGCGCGGCACGACAACCCCGCCCCACAGCCGCGCGACCCCGTCCACCATCGTGACCCCGCCCGACCCGGACGGCGGCCGCTGACGTAGGCCACGACCATGCCGCCCTCGCCGGCGGGGACGGTAGCCGCGCGGAGCTTCGGCAGGCCGAAACGCAGCCCGCCAGGTGGCCGCACCCTCACGACGGGTTGACCGAGATCGAGCCCAGGTCGGAACTCGCGCTGATCGAGTGCGCGGAGCCGCTGCTGCGTCGCACGGTGACGGTCGAGGTTCCGACGAGCGTGTGCGTGCTCAGCCGGTACCCCACCGACCCCGGCACGGTGAGCGTGACCGGCCCGACGTTAGTCGTGGCGGTCAGGGAGCGGGGCGCGGCCGAGAACGTGGCCACGACCCCGCCGGCGTTCGACTTGAACGAGGCGACCGCGGAGCGCATGTCCACGGCCGTGATCAGCCCGGCGTCCGCCCGTGCGGTCACCGTCCCGGCGAGGGAGGTCAGCGTGACCGCGCCGGCGCCGGTGGCGACCGTCACCGCGACGCCGCCCGGCACCTGCACGTCGTAGGACATGCCGCACACGATCTCGGCCGGGCAGGTATACGACACCGTCAGCGTGGTCCCGTGCAGGACGTGCGCGGCCGACGGCGGCGTGCCGGAGTACGACGCGTGCTGCGACACGCTGACCGTGGTCCGCGATGACCCGGTCACGTCGACGGACCCGCTGCCGCCGTCGATGACCACGGCCGTGACCCGCCCCGCGACCGTGAACGCCTTCGCCGGCGGGTAATGCGCGCCGGCCCCGATCTTCCCGAGCGCATCGCAGCCGGCCAGCAGGGGCAGCGCGCCCAGTAGCGCGGATACCGCCAGGAGCCGAAGGGCGGCCCCTCGTGCCGTCCTGCGAAACCGTACGGCGTCGGCGGTGGCGGTGGCGGTGGTGGCGGTGGCTGGCGGCGGACCCGGGGGCATAGTCGAGATTCTTTCCGCTCCGGCCGCCGCTCGCAATCGCAGGCCCGTTCCGGCGAGCCTCCCTGATGCCTAGTTCGCCGCCTAGTCCTCATGGTGATGGCCCGCCTGGGCGTTAAGACTGATACCAGTGGGCCACAGGACCAAACAGACCGGGCCGCCACTTTGGCCTTGTGGCCCACTAGCCCGCACACCCAGTATGACTGGGCCGCCGGTGTAACTGCCTACACCGGCGGCCCATCGGGGCTTCCGGACGGGCTACCTGCCCTTACCTGCCCTTACCCCAACGTTTCACCGGGGCGGCACTGTCAAAAGGCGAAGGTTCACTCGAACCGGCCGCCGAGGTACTTCGCAAGGAACCGCTCGGCCGCCGTGTAGAACTTGATCCGGTTCTCCGGCTTGGCGAACCCATGGCCCTCGTCGGGGAAGAGCATGTACTCGTGGTCGATTCCCGCCTCGGTCAGCGCGGCCACGATCTGCTCGGACTCCGCTTGCTTCACCCGGGGGTCGTTGGCCCCCTGCGCGATCAGCAGCGGAACCCTGATGTCGCGCGCCCGGGACAGCGGCGACCTCGACCACAGGAACTCCGCGTCGGTCTCCGGGTTGCCGACCCGCCGGTACAGCTGCGCGATCATCGGCGCCCAGTACGGCGGGATGGTCTCAAGCAGCGTCTTCAGGTTGGACGGCCCGACGATGTCGACGGCGCAGCAGAAGACATCGGGCGTGAACGCCGCCCCCACGAGCGCCGCGTAGCCGCCGTAGGAGCCGCCGTAGATGGCGACCTTGGACGCCTCCGCCCAGCCCTGGGAGACGGCGTAGCCGACGGCGTCGACCAGGTCGTCGTGCATCTTGCCGCCCCACTCCCGGTCCCCGGCGGCGACGAAGGCCTTCCCGTACCCCGTGGAGCCGCGGTAGTTCACCTGGATGCACAGGTAGCCCCGGTTGGCGAGCCACTGCGCTTCCGGGTTGTACCCCCAGGTGTCGCGGACCTGCGGACCGCCGTGCACGTCGACCACCGTGGGCAGCCCGCTGCGGCCGAGGCCCGGCGGGAAGGTCAGGTACCCGTGGATGAGCAGGCCGTCTCGTGCGCGGAAGGAGAACGGCTCCATCGGCGCCAGCTCGTAGCCGCCCAGGGCGGGCCGCGCGGAGAACAGCAGCCGTCCCGTCTTCGCGGCGCGGTCGTACGTGAAGTAGGTGACCGACCCGGCGTCGACGTTGAAGGCGATCAGCCAGGTCGTGTCCGCCTCGTCCCGGCCGGAAATGCTCGGGTCGCCCGGGTGCAGCGCGCGGACCGCCTTCAGGTCCTCCTCCACCGACGGGTCGAGGACGATGTACGTCATGCGGTCCTTGAGCACCATGACGATCTGCGGGTCGCGCGTGTCCGGGTGCAGCAGCGCGCCGGACACGTCCGCCTCCGGGTCCTCGGCAAGCACCGTCGATTCGCCGGTGGCCAGGTCAACCCGGGTCAGCCGCCCGGTGTCTGAGCCGGCGGCGCTGATCATGAGCAGCGACCGCCCGTCACCGCTGAACGACACCACGTCGGTCGACGTCGCGTCCTCGGCGGGGACCGTCAGCAGGTGCCGGAACTCGCCCTCGCCCGAGTCACGGACCAGCACGTTGAACGACCCGTCCGGCAGCGGCGCGATCGCGCACCTGACCACGAGGTCCTCGTCGGCGAGCCACCCCGCGTACCCCGGGTTCTCGATCTCCTTGACCAGCTCGCCGGAGGCCAGGTGCAGCCGGTACACGTCGTGCAGCTGCGGGTTGTCGGCGTTGATCCCGACGAGCACCTCATCGCGCCGCCGCTTCGAGATCCCGATGATCGTCGCGTGGATCCCCTCGAACGGCGTCAGGTCCCGCCGCACAAGCGACTCGGGGTCGACGTCGTACAGCCGCCAGTTCTCGTCGCCGCCGACATCCTGCACGTACAGCACGTGCCGGCCGTCCCGCGCCCACGCGAACGAGCGGATGCCCCGGTCGGCGTCCTCGGTGACCGGCCGCGCGGCCGTCCAGTCGACACCGGACTCGCCGCCGGCCGGGGCGACCCACAGGTTCAGCACGCCGTCGCGCGGCGCGATCCAGGCCAGCGCGCTCCCGTCCGGCGAGAGCTGCGGGCTGGTCCGCTCGGGATTGCCGAAAAGCACACTGCGCGGGATGAGATCCACCATGCGTCCATGCCTATCACAGCTTTTCCCCCGGGGAGGCGACCCCCGTACCGCCCGCGCCGGCGAAAAGCCGCGGCTGACTTCATTTGTGTTATAGACGCAGGTTAGGGGCATGTTTCCCGGCAGGTCAGCCAGCCGGTATACGCTCGTTACCGTGAGCGGCGCGCGTACCTCCCTTCCCGGCTGGCTCGCGCGGATGGGCTTCACCGACGTCCCCAAGGCCGAGCGCGAGCTCGCCGCCCTCGGCATCACCAGCGAGGGCCATCCGCTGCTCGCCTTCCTCGCCCAGGCCGCCGACCCGGACCTCGCCCTGGCCGGCCTGGCGCAGGTCGCCGAGCGGGACCCCGGCCTGATCGGCGCGCTGTCCGAAGATCCGGCGCTCCGCGCGCGGCTGTCCGCCGTCCTCGGCGTCAGCAAGGCCATGGCCGACCACCTCGTCCGCCACCCCGGGGACATCGCCGTGCTGCGCGGCCAGGAGGCGCGCCGCCGCCCCGACGCGAAGACG
>JAWWPV010001089.1:0-2564 GCA_033854775.1 Trebonia sp. | reverse complement strand
GGGACGCGGGCCGGTGGGCGGCTCCGCCACGGATAGGCGGGCGTGCGGCTGCGTGCGCGGCCGCGCGCGGGCCAGGACGATCTCGCCGTGCCCGTCGTCGAGGTCGTACTGCGGTGCCTGGCGAGGTGTGTTCTGGCTGACGTAGCGGTAGGCGTAGTTGTAAGCCTCCGCCACGGTGACGCTGCCGTTCCCGTCGATGTCCGCCGCGCCCGTGGCAAGCCCGACGGCGAGTCCTTCCGTGAAGACCGAGCGGGGCATCTCCGGGCCGATCGGCCTGCCCTCGTAGGAGTACTCCCTGGCCCTGGAGCCGGACAGCACGGCGACGCCCCGGCCGTCGAGGGCAAGCTCCGCCGCCACGTCAAGCTCGCCCTTCTCCTCGGCGAAGCCGCCGCTGAAGCAGCAGTCCAGCACGAGCAGCCGGTTCCCCGCCCCGCACCGGTCCAGCTCGCTCAGCACGACAGCGGCGGGCAGGGCGCTGCGCTGCGGGTAACGCAGCCACGTGTCCGTCGCCGCGAAATAGAGCCGTGCCCGGTCCCTGATGGCGTGGCACGACAGGTAAAGCAGGACCGTGTCGCCCGCCGACCGCCCAGTGAGGAACCGCGCGATGGCCAGGCGGGTCTCGGTCTCCGTCCCGTCGGTCAGCATGTCGACCGCGAAGCCGCCGGCCCGCGGGTCCGCGAGCGCCGCCGCCAGGTCATGCGCGCCGCTGACCGGGGGACGAAGCCATGCGAGCTGCGCGTCGGCGTAGGCGGCCGTGGTGATGAGCAGCGCGCTGCGCCCGCCAGGCAGGCCAGCCACCGGGCTGAACGCAGGCGTGCCACCCGGCGCCATAGAGTCTCGCTTTCCCCCGGTCTCGCGCACACGCAGTGTGTCAAAAGGTAACGTACCTGGACAGGTCAGTTGGCTCACAAGAGTGACTGCACGTCGAACAGCGAATGAACGACGGGAAAATTCCACTGGGAGACATAGCCGTTGGCCTCGGCACGGGCGATCTGGATCGGGCGGATGCCCACCGCCTCCGCGCCGACGCAGAACGTCGGCTGATCGTCGATGAACACCGCGTCGACCGCCGCGACGCCGAGTTCTTCCAGCGCCGTGACGTATATCTCCGGGTACGGCTTCATCGAGCCGACCTCGCAGGACAGGATCACCGCGTCTACCAGCGGAATCATCCCCAGGCGCTCGAGCTGCGGCCGGGTGGTGTCCGCGCAGTTGGACACCAGGGCGGTCAGCACGCCGTTCGACCTGAGCCATTCGAGGAACGGCACCGTGTCCTCGCACAACCGGGCATAGGCGCGGGAGAACTCCGCGTCGCGCCGCGACAGGTCGGCGACCAGGGCGGGCTCGGGCTCGATGCCGAAGGCGGACAGCGTCCGTGCGAACGAGACGGCCGTGGTCAGCTTGCCACGGTCCCTGTCCTCGCGCATCTTCTCCCACTCGGCGAGCCAGTCGCCGATCGCGATCCCCAGCGGCGCGATGACCGACTCCATCCGCGGGAGGAAGCGGGACTCCAGGATCGTGTCGTAGACGTCGATCAGGCAGGCGCGTACCACGCGGTCACGCCTGCCTGAGCTTCGCGCGGAGCTGGCCGAGCTCTTCGGCGGTGAACCCGTTGGCGGCCAGCCAGTTCTCCACGCCGCCGTAACGCGGGCCGAGCTGCTCAAGGAACGCCTTCATCGTCTCGGCGCGCGGTGCGTGCGCACGGACGGAGGTGCCGTTCACGCCGCCCGCGTACATCTTGGAGCGGGCCAGCCGCTCGATGATCGCCTCGATGCGCTCGTCGCTCGCCGCGTAGTCGGCCACGATGGCCTCCGGCTCCACCCCGGCCACGGTGAGCGTGAGGGCGACGACCACGCCGGTACGGTCCTTGCCCGCGGCGCAGTGCACGATCGCCGCTCCTGGCGCGGTCGCGACCGAGCGGAGCGCGCCAACGACCTCCTCCGGGCGCTGCTCCAGGTAGCCGAGGTAGTGCCCGCACATCGGGTCATCCGGGTACCGGCCACGGTCCGCCTCGGCCGCCTCGGTCACCAGCGCGGCCTTCACCGTGTCCGACAGGTCGAGGAACTCCCTGAGCACCGGGTGGTGGGCGTGCCGGACGCCCGCCAGCGCGTCGAGCGGCGCGGGCCCCTCGATCGTCACCTCGTTCGTGGAGCGCAGGTCCACGACCGTCGTCACGCCGATCTCACCGACGAGCCTGGCGACGTCGCCGGGAGTCAGCTCCTGGAGGTTCTCCGAGCGGAGCAACCTGCCAGGCACGGTGGTGCCTCCGTCAGTGGTGGGCAGCCCGCCCAGGTCGCGCACGTTCACGGCGCCTTCTAGCTCAATCCATGCCACGTCCCTATTGTCCCATTTGAAGCGTGCGGCCAGCCAACCGCATCCGCGAACCCACGGTGAACTCTCTTTGTCCGGCTCGCCGCCGGGCGCCAGAAGCCGGGGGTTTGGCTCGCGGAGACGTCAGCGGCCCAGGTGGGCGAGGACGGCAAGGACGCGACGGTTGTCGTCGCCGCGGCGCGTGACCGGTCAGGATCCCCGAGGCGCGGCAACCTGCTGTGGTTGTGGCAACG
>JAWWPV010001088.1:0-3904 GCA_033854775.1 Trebonia sp. | reverse complement strand
TGGCCGAGCATTACGGCGTCCCTGTCGCCTCGGTGCGCTACCGCACCGGCGGCCTGCACGCACCGGGGCGCCCGGAGAAGCTGGCGGTCAGCCTGCCGGCGGACGTCGAGGTGGCGCCGATCGGGCCGGGGCAGACCCTGTCGGACATGCTGGCGTCCGGCGAGATAGACGCGCTCTACACGCCGCGCACCCCGCGCTCTTTCGCCGAGGGGCACCCGAAGGTGGCCCGGCTGTTCCCCGACTTCCGCGCGGTGGAGTCCGCCTACTGGCGGCGGACGGGGATCTTCCCGATCATGCATGTGGTCGTCATCAGGGCCGACGTCTACCAGCGTGACCGATGGGTCGCACGGTCGCTGATGGAGGCGTTCGCGGCGGCGCGGGAGATCGCGCTCACCGGGCTGGACGAGACCGCCTCGCTGCGCTACATGCTGCCCTGGCTGCCCGATGACGTGGCCTCCGTGCGGGCGGTGCTCGGCGACGACTACTGGACCTACGGCGTTGACGGGAACCAGGCGGCGCTGGCCGCGATCGCCCGCTACGCCTTCGAGCAGGGACTCACGCCGCGGGCGTACGCGCCGCGTGAGCTCTTCGTGCCCGAGGTCCTCCAGGACACGGTTATCTGAGCCGAAGGGTGAGCAATGACTGAACAGGGCAGGCTGGCCGCCACGATCTGGAGCGACCGCGACTTCGCTCGGGCCTGGGCAGAAGGCGACGCGCTGCGGGCGATGCTGGACCTGCCGCGCCGGATCTCCGCCGCCGTCGTGGCGGGGGACCGGCCCGAGCCGTCCTGCGTGGTGGACATCGGCAGCGGTCCCGGCGATTACCTCGCGGTGTTCCTCGAGGCGTTCCCGTCCGCGCGCGGCATCTGGACGGACGCCTCGCGGGCCATGCTGGAGCAGGCCAGGGAGCGGCTCGCGGAGTTCGGCGACCGGGTCACCTACCGGATCGCCGACATGACCGACCTCGGTGACGCCGTGCCCGACGGCGTGGACGTGATCACGACCTCGCGGGCCTCGCACCACCTGGACCGGGCAGGCCTGCTCGACTTCTACGCCGCGGCCGCCGGGCACCTCGCGCCCGGCGGCTGGCTGGTCAACCTCGACCACACGGGGTCGCGTGACGCCTGGGAAGGCCGGCTGCGCGCGGCCCGCGCGCTGCTGCGCACCGGGCCCGCCGAGCGGGCGGCCCACCACCACGACGGGCCGCTGCCCACCATCGCCGATCACGTAGACGGCTACGCCGCCGCCGGCATCACCGACGTGGACATCGCCTGGCGGGCGTTTGTCACGTGCCTGTTCATGGGTCGCCGCGCCTCCTGAGGACCCGGTGGGCGACGCCCCGTTGAAGCGCCGCCCGCTCAGCGATAAAATGGTCATACCATTTGACGTCGAAAGGCTGGGCAGCGAATGCTCAAGACCGAGATCAACGATCTCCTGACCCAGACCGGGCCTGGGACGCCCATGGGGGAGATGTTCCGGCAGTACTGGATCCCCGCTCTCCTCGCCTCGGAACTGCCGGAGAACGACTGCCCCCCGGTGCGCGTCAAGCTGCTGTCGGAACGGCTGATCGCGATCCGTGACTCCGACGGCCGGTACGGGCTGATGGACGAGTTCTGCGCGCACCGCGGCGTCTCGCTCTGGTTTGGCCGCAACGAGGAGTCCGGGCTGCGCTGCGCGTACCACGGCTGGAAGTACGACGTCACCGGCCAGTGCATCGAGATCCCGTCGGAGCCAGACGAGCGGCACAGCGCGCTGTGCGCGAAGGTCAAGCTCACCAGCTACCCGCTGGTGAAGGTCGGCGAAGTGCTCTGGACCTACATGGGCGACCAGAAGGACCTGCCCGACCTGCCCGAGTGGGAGTTCGCGCGCGTTCCCGAGGGGCAGTCCTACACCTCCAAGCGCTGGCAGGAGTGCAACTGGCTCCAGGCGCTTGAGGGCGGCATCGACTCCAGCCACGTCTCCTGGCTTCACTCCGACGGCTTGCGCAGCGACCCGCTGTTCAAGGGCGCGGAGGGCAACAAGTACAACCTCGCGGACCGCAAGGTGTTCTTCGAGGTCGTCGAGTCCGACGGCGGCCTGCTGATCGGCGCCCGCCGCAACGCCGAGGAAGGCCACTACTACTGGCGGATCACCCCGTGGGTGATGCCCGCGTTCACGATGATCCCGCCGCGCGGTGACCACCCGGTCCACGGGCACTTCTGGATCCCGATCGACGACGAGAACTGCTGGGTCTTCACCTACGACTACCACCCGGTCCGCCAGCTCACGGAACGGGAGCTCCAGGCGATGAAGGACGGGTTCGGCGTGCACAACGAGTTCGTGCCCGGCACCTTCCGGCCCCTGCAGAACAAGGACAACGACTACATGATGGACCGCGCGGCCCAAAAACGCGGCGACACCTACTCCGGGATCAAGGGCATCTCGATGCAGGACGCCTCCCTCCAGGAGAGCATGGGGCCGATCGTGGACCGCACCAAGGAGCGGCTGGTCTCCACCGACAGCGGCATCATCCTGGCCCGGCGCAAGCTCTGGCGGACCCTGGAGGCGCTCCGTGACGAGGGCACCAAGCCGCCTGGCGTCAACCCTGAGCACCAGCGGGTGCGGTCGGTGGCCATCGTGCTGCCGGCGGACGAGTCCTTCGCCGACAGCTGCCGCGACGCCCTGACCGTCCGCCCTGGCGAGCGGCATGCTTCGGTCTGACGCGCCGGGATCGCGGCCCACCCTGCTGAGCAGCTGCGCGCTGGCCACGACGGCGGCGGAGGCCCGGTTCCGCATCAGCCGCCCGGACACCTCCACCAGGGACGCCCGGGTCATCGCCGTCGACGAGCACGCGGCGGCGCTGGTCCGGGCGGCGGCGGCGGCCCGGGACTGGCGGGGCGGTCACTTCCTCGTCTTCGACCGGGTCGCGTCCGGCGCCGGCCATGGCGACGGTCCGGCCGACGCGGTGCTGCGGACCCCCGACGGTGCCGTGACCTTGCTGAGCGCCGAGCTTGAGGGCGCCGACCTGGCGGTGATGGTCGCGACGGCCGCCGCCAGGCCGGAGGCCGCCTCGGTGATCGGCGACGCCTGCGCCGAGCGGATGATCATGTCCGCCGGCCTCGTCGTGGCCGGCGAGGGCCTGGCCGGTCCCGTGGTCTCCGCGCTGCGGCCCAACGCGATGGTGCTGGTGGTCCTCAACAGCGGCCGTGACGTGCCCGAGATCCTGACGGCACTACGGATATAGGGGCAGACGATGAGCGACAAGGCGGTCGGCAAGGTGACGGTCGGCGCGCTCGCGCAGATGAAGCGCGAGGGCCGCAAGATCGTCTCGGTGGTGGCCTGGGACTTCCAGCTTGCCAGGATCGCCGAGCGCGCCGGGGCGGAGATCGTCTCGGTCGGCGACTCGGTGGGCGTGAACCTCTGGGGCCAGGAGAACCCCCTTGAGATCACGATGGACGAGATGGTCATCGTCGCCAAGGCCGTCCGGCGCGCGGTGCGCCGCGCGCTGGTCAGCGTCGACCTGCCGTTCGGGCCGGTCCAGGAGGGAACCGGCAGCGCGGTCCGCGCGGCGGTCTGCCTGGCCAAGGAGGCCGGCGCCGACATGGTGAAGATCGACGGCGCCGCCGACTTCCCCGACGCCGTGACCGCGGTCGTGCGCGCGGGCATCCCCGTCTGGGCGCAGTTCGGCATCACGCCGCAGACCACGCTGAGGCACGGCGTGGACTACGGTTCTCTGTTCACGCCGGGCGCCCAGGTCCCGACGCAGCTGCGGGACGAGCTGGTTGCCGCCGCGCGCCGCTTGGAGAGCGCTGGCGCGGCACTGCTCGACTACACGAACTCAGGCCCCGACGTGGGGGCCGCGGTGACCCGGGCCGTCTCGGTGCCGGTGCTCGGCGGTGCGGGCGGCGGCCCGTGGCTGGACGGGC
>JAWWPV010001087.1:0-4074 GCA_033854775.1 Trebonia sp. | reverse complement strand
ACCCACATGGGCAAGTACCAGGCGCGCGTCTGCGGCGACGCCATCGCCGCCCGCGCCACGGGGCGGGACCCTGCCGTGCTTGATATCGCTTCGCGGACCCGCGTCCCCCAGGTCGTCTTCACGCTTCCCGAGGTGGCCGCCATCGGGCTCACGGCCGAGCAGGCCGCGGCCGCGGGCCTGCGGGTCCGGGTGGTCGAGTACGAGATCGGCGACGTGGCCGGCGCCAAACTGTTCGCCGACGGCTACCAGGGCCGCGCCCAGATGGTCGTCGACGAGGACCGCCGCGTGATCGTCGGCCTGACCCTCGCGGGCCCTGGCGTCGGCGAGATGATCCACGCCGCGACGATCGCGGTGGTCGGCGAGGTGCCACTCGACCTGCTGTGGCACGCGGTGCCCGCGTACCCGACGATGAGCGAGGTCTGGCTGCGGCTGCTCGAGACCTACGGGCTATAGAAGGTCACATCGCGTGTCCGTAATGTCACGGAAAAAATTTTTCCCTGATCTGTAACGGCCACGCGGCGGGTGTCGTTCCGGTACCAGGGCTTACCCCGCAAGGAGCCCCCGGATGCCCCCCCGTCCGGGGGCTCCGTCAACGGGTTCCGGCGCGCGGACCCCGGGGGCGGAGCCTTACTACGTCCGTCGTCGGCCGTGGTCCGCCATCAACCACGGCCGCCGACGGCGAGCTTCCCGGTCGTCGCTAATCTCGGCGTCGCGTAACCGCTAGCCTCGGCCGATGAACGGCATCGTGGTGGCCGTGATCGTCATGAACTGGACGTTCGCATCCAGCGGCAGCCCGGCCATGAAGACCACCGCGTCGGCCGCGTGCTGCGGGTTGAACGTCGGCTCTTGCATGATCGACCCGTCCGCCTGCGGGGCGCCCGCCGCGATCCACTTCGTCATCTCGGTGTTCGCGTTGCCGATGTCGATCTGACCGCAGGCGATGTTGTGCCGGCGCCCGTCGAGGGAGATCGACTTGGTCAGGCCGGTGATGGCGTGCTTGGTCACCGTGTACCCCACGGAACGGGGCCGGGGCGCGTGCGCGGAGATCGACCCGTTGTTGATGATCCGTCCGCCCTGGGGGTCCTGCGCCTTCATCATCCGCACCGCGTGATGCGCGCACAGGTAGGAGCCCGTGAGGTTGGTGGCGACGATCGACTGCCAACCCTCGGGCGTCAGCTCGTCCACCGCGCCAGGTGGCGCACCGGTGCCCGCGTTGTTGACCAGCAGGTCCACCCGCCCGTACCGCTCCCGCACCGCGTCGAACAGCGCGGCGACCGAGTCCGCGTTGCCCACGTCGGTCGCCACCGGGAGCACCGAGCCGGCCGCGGCGCCGGCGCGGGCCGCGGCTAGATGTGCCGTCTCTTCGAGGGGGGGCAGGCGGCGGCCGGCCGCGGCCACCTGCCAGCCCTTGCCTGCCAGCGTGACCGTGATAAGCCGCCCGAGCCCAGAGCCCGCTCCAGTAACAACCGCCACTCGTTGATCCGTCATGATCATCACGCTAGCCCGCTCCGGGCGTTCGGACGATGGGGTGCTTTACCTGGGGCGCGGGTGGTTCTCTGGCTGGGTGAGGCATCTCCGCGCGAGGCAGGTCCGCGCGAGGGCAGGCCCCGCAAGGCAGGTTCGTCGGGGCAGGCCGTCGGGTGAGGAACTTCTTCGCTGCCCGCGGCGGCGGGTTCGTTGCCGTCGAGAGTCAGGCATCGCGTAAGTGGCGCGAGGTGACCGTGAGGGCCGTGCGCGGGCTGGTGCGCTAGGTCCGCGTGCCGACGGGTCATGATCGCGAAGGATTTTCTTTTCATGTAAATTAAGCAGCTAATAGGCTGCGAATCCTTCACGATCATGAAAACGGGAGCGCGGCACGTGTCTGCCTGGCTCTGGCCGGCACCACGGCGGGCAGCGCCGCGACCGCACCCAGACACCGACCCCCGCCACCCACCTAATGCCAGCCGCCCTCCGCCAGCCACCCCCGCCACACTCACCAGAGCCGGACCACGAGTGCCGCGCCCCGCCGCCGCGCCCATGAGGGGCCGCGACGGAAAACGCATGCCACCCGATTTGCCCGGCAGCGATTAACAGGTAAATTCCATACGCGGTTTTGCCCCGGAATTCCGGGCGCGAGCCGTTACTCGCCGGTGAAGTGGGTGGGGCGCTTTTCCAGGAACGCGGCGATGCCCTCGGCGAAATCCTTGCTCGCGGCGAGCTCGCCCTGGATGGACGCCTCAAGGGCCAGGTGCTCGGCCATGCGCGAGTAGACCCAGTGGTTCAGCTCCCGCTTGGTGCCCGCGTACGAGCGGGTCGGGCCGTTGCTCAGCCGCAGTAGCAGCGCCTCGGCGTTCTGCTCGAACTCCTCATCCGGCCAGCACGCGTTGATGAGGCCGATGTCCGCCGCCTTCGGCGCGGAGACCGGCTCGCCGAGCATCGCCATCTCGGCCGCGCGCGCGAACCCGACGCGCGCGGGGACGAACAGCGAGCCGCCGCCGTCCGGTACCAGGCCGATGTTCACGAACGCGAGCAGGAAGTACGCGGACTGCTTCGCCACGACCAGGTCCGCCGACAGGGCGAGGGACAGGCCCGCGCCCGCCGCCGGGCCGTTAACCGCGCTGATGACCGGCTTGGGCATCTCGCGGATCGTCGTGACGATCGGGTGGTACCACCGGGTCAGGATCCCGTCGGTGTCAAGCCCGCCGCCGCTGGCCGCGGCGTCTTCCGCGCCTTCCTTCAGGTCCGCGCCAGAGCAGAACGCCTTGCCCGCCCCGGTCAGCATGACCGCGCGCACCGCGTCGTCGCTCGCGAGGTCGCCGAGCACGCCGAGCAGGTCCCTGGACAGCGCGTTGGACCAGGCGTTCATCCGCGCTGGCCGGTTCAGTACGATTTTGGCCGCTGCCCCGGTCCTGTACAACTCAACCGTCTCGTAGCGGCGGGCTGGCTCTTCCATCACGAGCCTCAATGTATAGCGTTGGGTAATGGGAGAGAAGCTGCCGAAGAAGGCGTACGGGAACGAGCTTTACCGGCTCCAGGCGGAACTGGTGAAGATGCAGAACTGGGCGCGGGCGTCCGGCGCGCGGATCGTCGTGGTCTTCGAGGGGCGGGACGCGGCGGGCAAGGGCGGCACGATCAGCCGGGTCACCCAGTACCTGAACCCCCGGTTCGCCCGGCTCGCCGCGCTGGACAAGCCGACGGATCGCGAGAAGGCCCAGTGGTACTTCCAGCGGTACATCGCGCACCTGCCGACGGCCGGGGAGATCGTCCTGTTCGACCGGTCCTGGTACAACCGGGCCGGCGTGGAGCATGTCATGGGGTTCTGCACCAAGCAGGAGTACGGCCGGTTCCTGCACCAGTGCCCGGTCTTCGAGCGGATGCTCGTCGAGGACGGCATCCTGCTGCGGAAGTACTGGTTCTCGGTCAGTGACACCGAGCAGCAGGCGCGGTTCGAGTCGCGGCTCGACGACCCGATGCGCCGGTGGAAGCTCTCCCCCATGGACCTGGAGTCGGTCACCCGGTGGGAGGACTACTCCCGGGCGAAGGACGACATGTTCACGATGACCGACATCCCCGAGTCACCCTGGTACGTGGTCGAGTCCGACAGCAAGCGGCGGGCACGGATCAACATGATCGCGCACCTGCTGTCCACTATTCCGTACCACGACGTGCCCGAGCCGAAGCTGAAGCTGCCGCACCGTCCTGCCTCAACCGGTTATGTCCGGACTCCTCGGGATATGCAGACATTTGTTCCGGATCACGCCGCCGCGCTGTTATCCCGCGGACTCCCGGCCGCGGCGATCCGGGGGCGGGCCGCCCGAAAGTTGCGAACTCCAGGTAATGCGGCAAACTTGTGCGCGTGAGCAACGCGGATTTGCGGCGGCGAGCCGCTGAGCTGGGCGTTTCCGTCAGCTACTGGGACTGGCAGGGGCACGAGGTCATCGTGCCCGACGAGACGCTCGCCGCGATCGTGGCTGTACTTGAAGACACCGGGCTTGAGACTGTGCCGACGGAAACCGTGCCGACGGAAACCGTGCCGACGGGGGACGGCGCTGACCGCCCGCCCGCCGCGGTCGCGCCGGTGCCCGCCGAGCGGTC
>JAWWPV010001086.1:0-3002 GCA_033854775.1 Trebonia sp. | reverse complement strand
CTTGCACAGCCCCAGGGCCATCTCTCTGCTCCCCGCAGGCATGGGGCGGTAAGTCAGTCGAGTTCCGTCATTCGCTCGCCTATGGTGACTGAGACTGGCCAACCTGGCGGCAAGGGCTGGCACCGGTTGTCCCCTGATGGGGTTCAAGAAGGCCAGGAAGTAGACCCGGGCCAGCCGCCAGTCCAAGTCCGCAACCCGGCAGATGAAGGTGACCCAGCCGATCGGCAGCGTCAGAACCGGAAGCGAGTCAGGCCGCCCGGTTCCGCCGACAGGGTCACGATCGCCGATCGCGGGTCAATGCGGTACACGTTCCACGGCGGCGGCCCTTGCGATGGCGCGTTGAACGGGGCAGTGATGCCGGCCCCGCTGGCGTCGGGCTCGGCCGGCCAGCCGTTGTCCGCCCACGCCCTCGCAATTCGCGCCAGTGCGCCCGGCTCGGTCACTCGCGCGGCGTCACCCTCGAACACGACGTCCGCGTCGCGGACCGACACCGCGATCGAGCACCGCGGGTCGCGCGCGACGTTGCGCCCCTTCCGCGTGCCTGCGCCCGTCTGGAACCAGAACGTGCCGTCCAGCCACCGGGCACCGACCGCGGTCACGTGCGGGCTGCCGTCCTCGTTGACCGTGGCGAGCCAGGTCGTGCCGGAGTTCAGCGCTTCCGGAGCAGGCGCCGACCCCGCATCGAGCTTGGCCGCAACCGCGGCCCAGTCAACCGGCGGCAGCCCGTCCGCCTTACCCAGATTCGTGATCTCCATAAGGCATCCCTTTCTTGCCCATCGGGCATCCTGGCCAAAAGCGCGTCTGGCAGATGAGACGCGCGGCGGCCGCGTAAGTCATCGCATACGCGGGTCACGAGCCCCCCCAGCGCGCACCCATCGGCACGAGCGGGCGTCGAGGCTGAGCGCTTCAGGTAGCGGCGGGCCAGACTGAGCATGGTGTCGGCCGCCTTGAAAATCGTTCGGCCCTGGTCCCGGGCGGCCGCTACGCTGGCCGCTGTGCACGTAATGGTGACTGGCAGCGCAGGGCATCTGGGCGAGGCACTTGTCCGGGTCCTGCGGGACGGCGGGCATGACGTTACCGGGGTAGATCTCAGGCCATCTCCCTATACGGCGGTGGTCGGGTCGGTCGCGGACCGGGCCCTCGTGCGCCGCTGCATGGCCGGCACCGACGCGGTCCTGCATACGGCGACGCTGCACAAGCCGCATGTCGGCTCGCACGGCAAGCAGGCGTTCGTGGACACCAACGTGACCGGGACGCTGACCCTGCTTGAGGAGGCGGTCGCGGCCGACGTGAGCTGCTTCGTGTTCACGAGCAGCACGAGCGCGTTCGGCCGTGCGCTAACCCCGGCGCGGGGCGAGCCAGCGGCGTGGATCACCGAAGACGTGGTGGCGCGGCCGCGGAACATCTACGGCGTGACCAAGACGGCCGCCGAGGACCTGTGCGAGCTCGTCCACGCCGAGCACGGCCTGCCGGTCATCGTCCTGCGGACCTCGCGCTTCTTCCCCGAGGGCGACGATAACGACGACGTGCGCTCCGCCTACGCCGACGCGAGCGTCAAGGCGAACGAGTTCCTGTACCGCCGGGTGGACGTGGCGGACGTGGCGGCCGCGCACCTGCTGGCGATGGAGCGAGCGGCTGGGATCGGCTTCGGGAAGTACATCGTGAGCGCGACGACGCCGTTCACCCCCGATGACCTGGCGGGCCTGCGCGATGACGCTCCCGCGGTGGTCCGGCGTCTGTTCCCCGACTACGAGGCGGAGTACGCCCGGCGGGGCTGGCGGATGTTCGGGTCGATCGGGCGCGTGTACGTCAACGCCCGGGCCCGCGCCGAGCTGGGCTGGGCGCCCCGGCACGACTTCCGTTCCGTGCTCGACGCGCTCGAGTCCGGCGAGGACCCGCGCAGCCCGCTCGCCCGGGCCATCGGGGCGAAGGGCTACCACGACAAGCCGACCGGCGTCTACACCAGCTGACGGGCGGCGGCAGGCCAGCGAACGGGCGACCGGCCGGCTGGCCGGCGCTGATCGGTCTAAGGACCCACGGGCATTACGACGAGCCCCCGGTAGCCGCGCGGAACAGGCTTAGCGTGACGCCCCGGCCGAGAATCGGATCGGCGAGCGGGAGCAGGTAACGGTACCTGGCGGGCAGTTCCGCGCGGAAGCCCGCGGGCGGGCGGGTGACCCTGGCCGATTCGAGCAGGCGCAGGCCAAGCCGCTCCAGCGTGCGCGGGTCGTCGCACGGCCACTGCCAGAGCGCTAGGCCCCGCTTGGCGGCCATCTTGTGCTCCCATTTGAACGTCGCGAGCGGGTAAGTGTCGAACGCCAGCCGGCTGCCGGGGAACCTGGCCGCGATCCTGGAGAGCGTGCTGGTGACATCCTCTTCCCGCAGGTAGGTGAGGACACCGTCGGATACGAAGAAGTACGGCCCTGGCAGTCGCTCGACCTCCGACAGCCAGCCCTCGTCGAGCAGCGACGCGGCGAGCATCCGCCGCCGGTCCGTGTCCTGGAAGAACCGCCGGCGCAGCTCGATCGTGTCCGGCAGGTCCAGGTCGATCCAGTGCACCGACCCGTTGTCCGTCCGCTCGAAGCGCGTGTTCAGCCCGGTGCCTAGTTCGACGACCGTCCCGTCCGGGTGCTCGGCCAGGAACTGGCGGATCCACCAGTCGAAGATCATCGTGCGGATCACCACAATGAATCGCATGGGGGTCTGGAAGGTAGCCGGGTCGAAGTCAATCGCGTGCGCCAGCTCCACGGCCTTGGGATCGCGCAGCAGCGGCCGCTTGCTCTCCGTCTCAAGTGCTCGCGCTAGCAGCGGGAAGAACAGCGTCTGCTGCACCAATCCGAGCTCAACCTTCGTCTCATCCGGCATTCGCCCATAGTGTCATCCCGGCGCGCAGGCGCGGTGACCGAGCCAGGGGGGCGGGCCCGGCGGGCACGTGGTCGTAGTGTCGTGGTCATGCTCCTTACGTACGGGCATGGCACCGAGTCGGCGGAACGGACCGTCGC
>JAWWPV010001085.1:0-3465 GCA_033854775.1 Trebonia sp. | reverse complement strand
GTCTGCATGAGCTCGTCGAGCTGCAGCAGCGACTCCGCGGGCGGCAGCTCGAGCATGGCCAGGGTCTGGATGGCGGTGCGCAGCCGGCCCATGGTGACCGCGGCGCGCACCCCGTGCCCGGCGACATCGCCGACGACCAGCGCGACGCGCGCCCCCGGCAGCCTGATCGACTCGTACCAGTCACCGCCGACCTCGACGAGCTCGCTGCCCGGCAGGTAGCGGTGCTTGACCTCGATGGAGGACGGATAGGTGAGCCCCGTGGGCAGCATGGCCCGTTGCAGGGTCAGCGCTGTGGCGTGCTCGCGGTTATACCGGGTGGCGTGGTTGAAGAACACCGCCGACCTGGCGGCGAACTCCATGCCCATTTCCATGTCGTAGCGGTCGAACTTGCGGGTGCCCGCCTCGCGGAAGCAGCAGAAGAGCCCGAGCACGGTGCCCTTGGACACGGCGGGGATCACCAGCATGGACATGTCGGAGAACAGGCCGCTGACCGGCTTGCGCCGCCAAGACTTGGCCAGCTTTCTCGCCGAGTCCGCGGAGAACGCCTGCTCGAGGACCGGCAGGCCCGTCTCGATGCACCGCGTGTAGGGGGAGTCAGGCGGGAAGCGGAGGATCTCGCCGATGGGGAAGGCGGACTGCCAGGCGGCGTTCTCCCCGTGGTCATGCCGGACGTCGAGGCGGCGGAGCGCCACCTTCTCCGCGGAGACGTGGGCGGGGATCTCGTTGTCGCCGATCAGCGATTCGAGGACGAGGATCTCGGCGGTCGAGCAGAACGCGGGCACGAGCTGCGCGGTCATCTTCTTGGCCAGCTCGCTGAAGTCGAGGGTGTCCTCGTCGGCCGGGCCGGTGTCCCGCAGCAGGATGTCACGGATCAGGGCGGGGTCGACGAACCGCTCGGCGGACGGGATCGGGATCTGCATGATCACGAAGGCGGCGACATCGCTCGACCCGGTCTGCATCGGCTTGGCCGTGACCACGGCGTCCGCGCTCAGCCCGCCCGCGAGGGCGATGGACAGGACGGCATTTCCCTCGCGCTCGGACCGCACCGCGTCAAGCAGCATGTTGATCGAGATGTTGGTGAGCTTGTCGGACGGATTAGCAGTGATGTCGCTTAGGTGAACTCCGAGAAGATCGTCCGATGACCGTGCGAGAATCTTCGGAGCTGTTCGATCATGCTGGACAATCCGGCCGCTACGGTCGATTCCGAGAATAAGGGTTCGCACCGACGTGTTCGCTTCCACGTTCGCCGGCGGTGCCTTTCGGCTGGCCCTCTTGCCGGTTGTCACGGGCGACTCCTGAAAAGTTTGTGCACGGCGTGCTCTCGCTCATTATGGGCCAACGAGCGGCGGAACTGAGAGCGCTTCCGATTCTTCCCTTTAGTCCTGTATGCCCAAATATGCCACAGCTTCCTGGTGACTGCAGTCGCTTCCGGGGACACGGGGCGTTGCCGTTGTTAAAAAATTCACTCAAAAGTTACTGGCTGAGAGTCGTGTTACTCGCTGAGGCTGTAGCGACGATGCCCTGGCTGTTCACGTGCACGGACCTGACCACGAGCCCGGCGGGCAGCTTCGGGATGTCGATGGTCAACGCGCTGGCGGAGCTCGAGCCGAGGATCGACGCCAGGCCGCTCGCCGAGTTCAGCTTGACGACGATCTGGTTCGTGCCCGACTGCTTGACGGTCCCGGTCACGCTGCCGGCGATGCCCAGGTCCGCCTTGACCGCGTTCGGCCCGTCCGCCGGGTCCGCGCTGATCGTGGCGCCGCTTACGGGCAGCAGGCCGGCCACCGAGGAGAACGGCAGGACCGCCTGGCCGTTGATCTGACCGACCGTAGCGCTCGCGCTGCTCGACAGGCTGCTGAGGTGCACGCCGGTCGCCTTGGCGGTGAAGTCGAAGGCGACCTTGCTGCCGTTGGCGGTGACGTTGTTCGCGCTGATGTCGATGACCTTGATGTCCTTGGCGGCGAGCTGGGTGAGGAACGGCCAGCCCTCGATGCTGACCGACGGCTTGGCGCTGAGCCCGTTCGACTCGATCTTCTGGGCGATCGCGTTCTGCGCGACCGCCTTGGCGACCTGGTCCCCGATGCCGAGGACGGCCAGGATCAGCACGACCACGACCGCGAGCACGATCGGCCAGCGCCTGCGCCGCCTGCGGCGCAGCGAGCTCGGGGGCTGCTGCCCGTGCCTCGCCTTCTCGTACGTCGCCTGGTCGTAAGATCCCGGCCCGTAGCCGTAGTCCGCCTGGCCGTATCCCCGCTGACCCGCGCCGTTCGCGGGTGGCTCGGCCGGCCATCCGTCTTGCGGACGAGGCTGGTATTCGCTCACCCGGGGCTCCCCTCGGTGCTCAGGCGTTCCTGCTTCGACTCATAGTCGTTTATACCGGCAGCAAGCGCTCGGCGCCCCCCGTATCTTTCCGGGGGTGCCGAGTGTATTCGAGATGGCTGCGTTATTTGCTGAATGTCGCGTTGGTGGCGGCGGCCGAGACGTTCAGGCCCTGGGAGTTGACTGTCAGCCCGGTGATCCTCAGGCTGGCGGGCACGCCCTGCGGCAGGTTGAACGAGAAGGAACCGAACGAGCTCAGCAGTGAGCCGGCCGCGCCGCCGTTGTTCAGGACCTTGACGCTGATCGTCTGCGGCCCGGTCTGCGTGATCTGCGCTTCCTCGGTGTCGGAGAAGACCCCGCCGAGGCCGGCGGTGATCTTCACCTTGTTCGCCCCGTCTTGTGTCACCGTGATGCCGGTGCCGCTGCCGACCCCGCCCGCGGCGGCGAGCGCGCCGAACGAGATGAAGGCCGTCGCGTTGAGCTGGTCGACCGTGGCCTTCGCGCTCGATGACAAGCTGCTGATGTGCATGCCGGTGAGCGTCGCGTGGATGCTGTCAATGGTGACCGGCCCGGCGGGGACATTGCTCGCCGAGATGTCGACCTTCTTGAAGTCCTTGCCGGCGAGCTGGGTCAGGAACGGGAAGCCCTCGATCGTCACCGACGGCTTGACCGGGAAGCCGTTCGACGTGAACTGGCCGGCCATGTCGTTCTCCGTGACGGCAAGCGCTACCCGGTCGCCGATCACGAGGAGGATCAGGAGCACGATGATCGTGAACAGGGCCATAACCGAGCGCCGGACGCGGCGCTTGCGCCGCCGGCGGAACCCGCGGGGCGGCGCCGGCGGTTGGGCCGGCGGCCACTGCCCCTGCGCCTGAGGCGGCTGCGGCGACCACTGCGAGGGCGGGGTGTCCCGCGGCTCCTGCTGCCATTGCGGTTGCTGAGGTTGCTGAGGTTGCTGAGGTTGCTGCGCCGGCTGATCCCACTGCGTGGGCGGCATCGGGTCCCACTGAGCCGGCGCCGCCGCGTCAAGAGCGGTCGGCTGCTCAACCGGCAACCGCGCCGTGGGCGCGGCCGGAGGCGGGTCCTGCCGCGGCACATCCTGTCGTGCCGGCACATCCTGTCGTGCCGGCGCGGGCTGCCCGGGCG
>JAWWPV010001084.1:0-2627 GCA_033854775.1 Trebonia sp. | reverse complement strand
GACCGGATCGTCGAGCGCATCCGCCGGTCGGTGACGGGCCAGCCTTAGGCCTTCAAGCGCAGGCTACGCGCGCAGCCGTGTGACGAACGCAGCCCATGCCCCGGCGGGAAACTCCAGTGTCACACCGTCACGGTTGGTGGTGTCCCGTACCATCACGCCGTCGCTGGAAGCGACCTCTACGCAGGACCCGCCGTTGCCGTCCGAGTAAGTGGACTTACGCCAGCCGTCCATGTTTCGCCTAGCCTCTCGATCAGCGCCGCGCTCTCTGACACACGGTAACACTCCCCCCGAAGGCTATCGAACCGCGCTGCCAGCGCCGAAACGGTTTCCTCATCGGTGTACGTGAATCCTCCGGCCATGTGCTCGGCGTACGCGACATTATCCGCGATGATCAGCTCACTGGCGTTACCAGGATGGGCCACTGCTGGCATGACCGTCAGCGTCACACGGGGCAGTGCCGCGACCGCCAGCAACTGTCGCATCTGGGCAGCCATGATCTCGATGCTTCCCACGAGACGGTATAGCGCCAGCTCATCAATGACGAACCATGCCGAGGGGGGATCGTCACGTGCCATCACGCGCCGCTGCCGTTCCATCCTGCTTGCCAGCCGGGCGCGGGCGATCTCGGCGGTGACGGGCGGCTGCACGGAGATCAGCGCACGCGCGTAATCCTCCGTCTGAACCAGGCCGTGAACGATCCCTGGTGACCACACGCGCAAGGTCACCGCTTTCTCCTCGACCTCGGCCCATGAGCGGAAGCCGGGCGGCACCTCGGCCCAGGTGCGCGACTCGTCGTACCAGTCGGAAAACCAGCCACGCCGGCCGGGGAAAGCGGCGTCACAGGCCTGAGCCAACGCCTCGGTGGGCGGGCGCCTTCCGTTCTCTATCCGGCTTAGGTGCGCGGCGTTGATCCCTGTTCGCCGGGACAACTCGTCAAGGGACCACCCGTGCGCCAGCCGTTCCTTGCGGACCTGTCTGCCGAAGTGCCCTGCCATGCCGTTTTCTTTGGTGCCAGCCATAAGAAAATCATGCCACAGCGCTGACGCCTGCGTAAACGATTCGTCACGCTATGTCCACGGCACCCGCCGCGATCGCAACCGCCCGTCACGCGGCGGGTGCCGCCCAGAGACAGGAGGACATCACGTGGAAATCACTGCCGGGCCGCCAAGGTGGCGGCCGGAAGGCATCGCATCGGCGGACCTCGTGCGCGGCTACCGGGCGGCAAGGGAACTCCAACTGCTTCCGGTTCCGCCGCACCTTGGCAAGGAGCTGGCCGGCTACATCATGCGCGCGGGTACGGAACTCATCGCCCGCGACATCGACCCGCTGAAATTCACCGCCGACGGGTACGTTCCTGTTGCGACCGGATCCGTTCCAGGTCCGACCGGTAGCCGGCTTCCCGGCGATTCCAGACCTGAGCCGGGGTCCCGGTGACCCGCTCCAGTCGAACGGCCACATCGACGCTGAGCGGGGCCAGGCCCTGGAGCAGCTTCTTGACGCGCCTGGGACTCAGGCCCGCACGCCGGGCGAAGCCACGCCGCGACAGACCCTGCTCTTCAAGCAGTTCCCGAAGCGTCTCACCGGGCGGCACCGCGTAATCGGTGTCACCCAACGGAAAGAGCTTCTTCCCTGTCGCCATCCCGATCACCGCCTTATTTCGCCATCACATGGGCTACCGTACCACAGGCGACACTAGTCGACCGCACTCGTATCGTGTCTCCAGCCGATCGAATTGAGCGCTTGGTGGAACCTCCTGACGACATGCGGCGCGGTGACCTCGCGGACCTGGTGACCACCGAATACCCCGATGTCCGGCTGTCGGACATGACGCTTGCCCCGGCTACGCGAGCGCAACTGGAGCGAGTGCTGCACGAGCAACGGCAACGCGACCTGCTTGAGTCATACGGGTTCGCGCCGCTTCACCGGCTGCTGCTCACCGGCCCGCCCGGCACCGGGAAGTCAATGACCGCATCGGCCCTGGCCACCGAACTGTCGCTGCCGCTCGTCACGATTCGGCTCGACGCGCTGACCAGCAAGTACACGGGTGAGACGGCGGCGAAGCTGCGAGTCATCTTCGACGCGATGTCGCGCCCTCGGGCGGCATGCCTGTTTGACGGGCTCGACGCGATTGAGGCCCGACAGGAGACGTTGCATGACATCGGGGAGGCACGACGCATTCTCAACATGTTTCTCACGTTCCTCAATGACACTCAGCCGGAAAGTCTCATCGTCGCGGTGGCCGATCACCCAACTCTGCTCGACGACGCACTGCTCCGCCGTTTCGACGCCGTCATCGCCTATTACCTGCCCGATTCCGCGCAAGCCCTCGACGTACTCCGCCAACACCTCAGTACCGTGAATACGTCCGCAGTCTCCTGGACTGAGGTAGGCGATCACGTGAAAGGCCTCAGCCAGGCAGGACTCGTCCGCGCCGCCGAGTCAGCGGCAAAACGAGCCGTCCTTGACGAGGCAGACTCGGTGTCGACGGCCGCCCTGATCACGTCGCTGGGCGAGCTCCGCAGAATCCATCACGTGATGGGATTTGGCCGCGCTCTCCCGAGATGACTTGCCTTTACTCGTCGGCAGGGTTCGGGAACGAGAGTTGGCGCTTGAGTTGGTTGCCTTGT
>JAWWPV010001083.1:0-4655 GCA_033854775.1 Trebonia sp. | reverse complement strand
GCCCCTTGCCTGGCACCTCAAGCCGCCGCGTGCGGAAGGCCGCCCCGCTGGGCACCACCGACTCCCGGCCGGCCGGCGCCTGCCCGACGGGGGCCTGCCGCCGGTCGTCGTCGCTGCCGGACGGCGCGGCATCCTGGCCGCCGTCATCGGGACCGCCAGGATCCTGGCCACCTTCAGGCCCGGGCCCGCCACCCGACGGCGGATCAGGCTCGGGCTCCTCGTCCGGCCCGCCGAGCGCGTCATCCAGCTGCTGCTCGTCGAGGCCGGGCGCGTCGAACGGGTTGCGCCGCCGCCGGTGCGGCAGCGCCAGCCGGGACGCGACGAGGATGTCCTCGCGGGTGACCGCCGGCGCGCCGCGCCAGGCCGCGTGCGCGGCAGCGGTCCTGGCGATCACGATGTCGGCCCGCAGCCCGTCCACGTCGAAGCTGGCGCAGACCCCCGCGATGCTCATCAGCGCCGCGTCGTCAAGCACGACCAGGGGCAGCCGCTCCTGGGCGGCGGCGATGGCCGCGGCGAGCGACGCCTCAGCGGGAGCGAACCGCGCCGCGAACGCCGCGGGGCCAGCGTCGAAGGCGATCCGGCGGCGCACGACCTCCGCCCTGCTCGCCGGGTCACGGGGCGCCGCCGCCTCGACCGTGAGGCCGAACCGGTCGAGCAGCTGCGGCCGCAGCTCGCCTTCCTCCGGGTTCATGGTCCCGACCAGCAGGAACCGCGCCTCGTGCCGCACCGACACGCCGTCCCGCTCCACATAGTTCATGCCGAGGGCCGCCGCGTCGAGCAGCAGGTCGACCAGGTGGTCGTGCAGCAGGTTGACCTCATCCACGTACAGGACACCCCGGTGCGCGGCGGCGAGCAGCCCGGGCTGGAAGGACGTGACGCCCTCGGTGAGGGCACGCCCGAGGTCGAGCGAGCCTGTGAGCCGGTCCTCGGTCGCGCCGACCGGCAGCTCCACCAGCCGGGCCGGGCGCCGCTGCACCGTTACGCCCGGCGAAGCCGTCATGCCAGGTGAAGAGGGGGCACCGGGGGAGTGCGGCCCGTCGGGGCATCCAGGGTCAGGCGATCCCGGCGGGCAGGAGAACCGGCAGCCGGCCACGACGTCCACGGGCGGCAGCACCGCGGTCAGCGCGCGCACCGCCGTCGACTTCGCGGTCCCCTTCTCGCCTCGGACGAGCACGCCGCCGATCGCCGGCGAGATGGCATTCAGGATCAGCGCCTGCCGCATGTCATCCATCGCGACGACGGCACTGAACGGAAACTGGGTCAACGCAGGAGCACCTTCACCCGGCGGGTGTCCGCGCCCGCCGACAGCGACGACCACCGGGCAATGACCCGACGGCACGGACGCCGATGGCCTGGCTTCCCGCCGCGCGCAAGCACACGCGCAGGCAGGTCACAGTGGCGGGACCGTCCCGGAATCGCACCGGAGTTCCTCAGCGGCCGTTCGCCCGCCATCCTCTCACAGGAACTCTTCTTGTTTCGCCCCTGGCCTCCTTCGGATCCGGCCTGCCGGGAACATCAAGAAATCCGTGCGGCAAACTGTAGGCCGTGTCTTCCCAGATCGTGACCGTGGCCGGCATCGGCGCCGAAGGCTGGCAGGGCCTGTCCCCGCTGGCGCTGGACGTGATCGGCCAGGCCGAAGTCATCCTCGGCGCCCCCCGGCAGCTCGCCCTGCTGCCGGATACCGTCAAGGCACGGCGGGTCCCCCTGCCGAGCCCGCTGCTGCCCGTCCTGCCCGAAGTGATCGCCAGCCACGCGGACGAGGCGCTGGTCGTGCTGGCCAGCGGCGACCCGATGTTCTACGGCATCGGCGCCAGCCTCGCCCGGCTGCTCGGCCCGGCGCGGCTGCGCGTGCTCCCGCACCCGTCGTCCGTGTCGCTGGCCGCCGCGCGGCTCGGCTGGCCCCTGAACGATGTCGACGTGGTGAGCCTGGTCGGCCGCCCCCGCGAGCTGCTGCACCCGCTGCTGCAGCCAGGACGGCGGATACTCGCCCTCACCGCGCAGGAGACGGCGGCCGCCGATGTCCGCGCGCTGCTCGACGCCCGCGGGTTCGGCGGCAGCCCGGTGACGGTGCTCGCCGACCTAGGCGGCCCGGACGAGCACATCACTCCGGTAGGCAAGGCAGGCGAGCCGCACAGCCGCCTGGCGGTCATCGCGATCGAGTGCCGCCTCGACCTCGCCGTCGCGCCGCTGCCCCGGACCCCCGGCCTGCCGGACGACGCGTTCGAGCACGACGGCCAGGTCACCAAGCGCGAGCTGCGCGCGCTCGCCCTCGCCGCGCTCGCCCCCGTCCCCGGCCAGCTGCTGTGGGACGTGGGCGCCGGGTCGGGAAGCGTCGGCATCGAGTGGATGCGCGTCCACCCGGCCAGCCGCGCGATCGCCATCGAGCCGCGCGCCGACCGCCGGGAGCGGATCGCCCGCAACGCGGCGGCACTCGGCGTGCCAGACCTGTCGGTCGTGGCCGGCTCCGCGCCGCAGGCCCTGACCGGGCTGAACACCCCGGACGCGGTCTTCATCGGCGGCGGTGTCACCGTGCCCGGCGTCGTCCAAGCCTGCTGGGACGCGCTCGGCCCCGGCGGCAGGCTCGTCGCGAACGCGGTCACCCTCGAAGGCCAGGCCGTCCTCATCGACTGGCGGCAGCGGCTCGGCGGTACGCTCACCAGGATCGGCGTGGAGCGGGCCGGCGGGCTCGGCACCCTCACGACCTGGCGCCCGGCCCTGCCGGTCGTCCAGTGGTCTATGCAAAAGAAGGAGAGCCCGTGACCGTCCACTTCGTCGGTGCCGGGCCAGGCGCCGCGGACCTGATCACCGTCCGCGCCAAGCGCCTGCTCGAGGAGTGCCCGGTCTGCCTCTACGCGGGCAGCCTCGTCCCCGCCGAAGTCCTCGGGCACTGCCCCCCGGGCGCCACGCTCATCGACACCGCCGACCTCACCCTCGACGAGATCGTCGCGGCCATGACGGAAGCGGACGCTCAAGGGCTCGACGTCGTCCGGCTGTGCTCCGGCGACCCGGCCGTCTTCAGCGCGATCGCCGAGCAGGCAAGACGGCTCGACCGGGCCGGGATCGGCTACGACATCACCCCGGGCATTCCCGCGTTCGCCGCCGCCGCCGCGGCCCTGCGCCGTGAGCTGACCGTGCCTGAGGTCGGCCAGACGGTCGTGCTCACCCGGATCGCGCACCGGGCCACGCCCATGCCGCCGGGCGAGGACCTGGCGAGCCTGGGCGCCACCGGCGCGACCCTCGTGCTGCACCTGGCCGTGCAGCGGATCGAGCAGGTGGTCAGGGAGCTCACCCCGCACTACGGTTCCGGCTGCCCGGCCGCCGTCGTCGCGTACGCCAGCCAGGAGCGGGAGGTCGTCCTGCGCGGCACCCTCGGCGACATCGCGGCGCAGGTGCTGGCGGCCGGCGTGAAGCGCACCGCGGTCATCATCGTCGGCCGGGTGCTGGCCGCCGAGGGATTCCGCGACAGCCACCTGTACTCCGCCGCCCGCGACCGCTGAAAATCAAAGAAATCCGCAACCGGTTATCCCGAACGAGTTCGTGGTTCCCCGGCCGCGCGCCATTCCTCTTCCGGCGGGCCGGATAATTCCGTGACTCAGCCCTGCCGCTCCCGCGCTATTCCCGTTCCCGGCGGACCAGGTAGGTGTCCATGATCCAGCCGTGCCGCTCGCGCAGCCTGGCGCGGGTGGCGGTGATCTCCGCGGCGACCTCTGCCAGCGGCCCGGAGATCAGCACCTCGTCGTCCGTGCCGAGGTAGGCGCCCCAAAAGACCGACAGGCCAGGCTCGTCGAACCCGGCCGCGGTGAACCGGCGGTCCAGCATGACCACGGCGCTGTCGAGGCCGTCGGGCAGCCCTGGTTCGGGGAGCTCGGCGAGCCGCCGCGCCGGGGTGATGTGGATGGGCTCCCCGACCCGGTTCAACGGGATCCGGTGCGCCGCGGCCAGGGCCTGCACGCTGGTCACCCCGGGGATCACCGTGCAGGTGAAGTCGACGGTGCCGAGCGCGAGCACCCGGTCGACGATCCGCAGCATCGAGTCGTACACCGAAGGGTCGCCCCACACGAGGAACGCCCCGACTCCGTCCGGCCCCAGTTCGGCGCCGATCGCCGCCGCGATGAGCTGAGCCCGCGCCGCATGCCAGTCGCTGACGGCGCCCTGGTAGCCGTCGGCGGTCAGCGTTTCTGACCGGTCACGCTCCGGTTCGGGGATGTCGACGACCCGGTACCCGCTCCGCGTGACGTGCCGCCGCAGGATCTCGTCCCGCGCCGCGTTGAGCCCGGACTTGTCATCCCCTTTGTCGATCCGGAAGAACACGTCCGCCCGGTTGAGGGCCCGCACGGCCTGAACGGTGACCTGGTCGGGATGCCCGGGCCCCATGCCGATAACAAGCAGTTCGCGCACGACCCCAGTGTCCCGCACCCGAGCGCCTGGCCGAGCCCGGCGCCGGCACAATCCAATCCCGCACCGAAGGCCGGGAAAGATGCCCCACCAGAGCTAGCTTCTCGACCACAGGCAGTGGCAGATGGGGTCGTCCTCGGCGGCGACGTGGCGTCTGACCGCCGCGCGGGTAGGGTGACGCGGTGAGCTCACCGGCTTTGCCTGCGGCCGCCGCGGGAACATGGCGGCTCGGCGACCTGACCGTCAACCGGCTCGGCTTC
>JAWWPV010001082.1:0-2563 GCA_033854775.1 Trebonia sp. | reverse complement strand
GGCGGCGGCCCGGGAAGGCCGGCCGGTTCGCCCGTTATGCCCCGGTTTCCCGGTGCTGCGGGCCGCCTGTTTTCATGATCGCGGGTCATCGGTGGCGGATATCGCCACTTTTGACCCGCAGTAATCTAGCAGGCGCACCGTGACCGGCGTTTTGTTCGGTTTTATGACGGTGAGACGGCAGCCTGCCGGGCATTTCCCCGCGATGACCCGCGGTCACGGCCCCGGGCGGCCGACCGCCTGGAGGGGGACCGGCCCCGGTAGGGCAGGCAGGCAGGCGGGCAGGCACGCAGGCGGGCAGCGGAGCGCTGTCACACCGGGACGGACACGGCGGCGAATGCCGGCTTACTCCCAGACGGTCCCCAACTGTCGCCCTGCTCGCGGGGTCCGACGGCCGGCTGTACACGAGCGACACTGGCGACCTGCAGTTGCTGCGAGACGGCTGGTATCAAGGCCGTGGTCATCGGCTGTTGAAGGGGCATCAACTGGTCATGGCGTGGGTAAGCCGAGGCGCGGCTTGCCCGCGCTGGCGTGTTGGGAAAGTCGTTAGCTCGGGAAATGAATTATGTTTCTGCGACGTTACTCAAGTTTGGCTTGAAGTGTGGCCCTGTGGCCTGGGTCACAGGCGGGGACGGAAGCGAGCGACGCGGAGTGGCATTGAGGGACAGAGCTAGCCAACAACGAAGTAGCCAACACGGGGAGGGCCCGCTCAACGGGGGGCAGCCATCCAATGAGGCGCGCTGGCTGCGGCGGCTTGCCGGGTACTGCTGGCGGTTCAAGCGGGACGTGATCATCGCGCTCGCCGGGGCGGTGCTCTACACGGCGGCGACGCTGATCATCCCGCTGCTGCAACGGAACATCATCGACAACGTCATCCTCTCGCACAAGGAATCGGTCTGGCCACTGGCCATCGGGCTGCTGATCGCCGCCGCGGCCAACTTCGCCGGCATCTACATGCGGCGCTACCGGGGCGGCAAGACGGCCCTCGACGTGCAGCACACCATGCGGACCGAGCTCTTCGAGTCGCTGTCGCGGCTGGACGGGGCGCGGCAGGACGAGATCCACACCGGGCAGCTCGTCGGCCGGTCCATCTCCGACATCAACATGGTGCAGGGGCTGCTGTCGTGGATGCCGCTGATTATCGGCAGCGTCCTGCTATTCGTCTTCTCGCTCGTCATCATGGTCTCCCTCTCCCCGCTGCTCTCCCTGGTCGCGGTCGCGGTCGCGCCGGCGCTCTGGCTGATCTCCACCTCCTCGCGCAAGAAGCTGTTTCCCGCCTCCTGGCACGCGCAGCAGCTCGTCGGCGAGGTCGCCGCGATCGTCGACGAGACCGTCGGCGGCGTCCGCGTGGTCAAGGGGTTCGGCCAGGAAGAGCAGGAAATGGAGCGGATGGAGGCCACGAGCGAGGAGCTGTTCGGCTCCCGGCTGCGGATGATCCGGTTCACCGCCAGGTACAACCCCGCGCTCACCGCGATTCCCCTGCTCGGGCTGGTCGGCGTTCTCGCGCTCGGCGGCTGGCTCGCCATCCGCAGCGACATCACCCTGGGCACGTTCCTCGCCTTCTCCACTTACCTCGCGCTGCTCACCGGTCCCGTGCGGATGCTCACCAGCCTCGTCACCATCGGGCAGGAGGCCCGCGCCAGTGTCATCCGGGTCTTCGAGGTCATCGACTCCAAGCCGGTCATTACCGACAAGCCGGACGCCATCCAGCTGCCCGCCGATGCCAGCGGGATCGCGTTCGAGGACGTGAAGTTCGGCTACGTGCCGTCCCAGCCAGTGCTGCGCGGGCTGTCCCTTGCGGTGAGGCCGGGCGAGACCGTTGCCGTCATCGGGCCGTCGGGCTCCGGCAAGTCCACGCTCTCCCTGCTCCTCCCCCGGTTCTACGACGTGCGCGGCGGTGCGGTGAAGGTTGGCGGGTACGACGTCCGCGACGTCACGCAGGAGTCGCTGCGCTCCGCGATCGGCATGGTGATGGAGGAGTCCTTCCTCTTCTCCGACTCGGTGAAGGCCAACATCGCCTACGGACGCCCTGACGCCACCGACGAGCAGGTCATCGCCGCCGCCAAGGCCGCCGAGGCCGACGGCTTCATCCGCGAGCTGCCGGGCGGCTACGACACGGTCGTCGGCGAGCAGGGGCTCACCCTTTCCGGCGGACAGCGGCAGCGGGTCGCGCTCGCCCGCGCGCTGATCACCAACCCGCGGCTGCTGCTGCTCGACGACGCCACGTCGGCCGTCGACCCGCGGGTCGAGGCGGAGATCCACGCCACCTTGCACCGCGTCATGGCCGGCCGGACCACGCTGCTGATCGCGCACCGGAAGTCCACGCTTAACCTGGCCGACCGGATCGCGGTGCTCACCGCCGACGGGCGGCTCGCCGACATCGGCACCGACGCGGAGCTGACCCAGCGGTGCGAGCTGTACCGGATCCTGATCACCGGGCCGGGCGACGGCGTCGAGGGGGCGGACGCCGGCGACATGGCGACAGCCCAGGCGGCGCCGGCCGCCCCGTCCGTGCCCGACGGCGACCCGGCTGGCCAGGCCAATGGTCACGGGGGACGCGGAGCAC
>JAWWPV010001081.1:0-3570 GCA_033854775.1 Trebonia sp. | reverse complement strand
AGAACGCGCCGAGCGGCTCCGGGCACTCGACGCCGGGGATCTCGTTGAGCATCCGCACGATCGTCTTGCGCCGGCGGTCGAACGCGGCCCGCATCTCGGCCACGGCCGCCAGGTCACCGGACACCGCGGCGAGCGCCGCCGCCTGGGAGACGTTCGCCACGTTCGAGGTCGCGTGGGACTGAAGGTTGGCCGCCGCCTTGATGACGTCCTTCGGGCCGATCATCCAGCCGACCCGCCAGCCGGTCATCGCGTAGGTCTTAGCCACGCCGTTGAGCACGACGCAGCGGTCGGCGACCTCGGGAGCCTCTACCGGGATGGAGGAGAACTTCGCGTCACCGTAAACAAGGTGCTCGTAGATCTCGTCGGTCACGACCCAGATGCCCTTGGCAGCGGCCCACTCGCCGATCGCCTTCACCTGGTCCGGCGGGTAGACGGCGCCGGTCGGGTTGGATGGGGAGACGAACACAAGCAGCTTGGTGCGCTCGGTGCACGCCGCGTCGAGCTGCTCGACCGAGGCCAGGTACCCGGTGGACTCGTCAGTCGGGACGGTGACCGGCACACCGCCCGCGAGCGCGATCGCCTCGGGGTAGGTGGTCCAGTACGGTGCGGGGAGGAGCGCCTCGTCACCGTCGTCGAGCAGCGCGGCGAAGGTCTGGTACACGGCCTGCTTGCCGCCGTTGGTGACGAGCACCTGGTCGGCAGTCACCTGGTAGCCGGAGTCGCGGGCGGTCTTCGCGGCGACGGCCGCCCGGAGCTCGGGCAGGCCGGCGGCCGGCGTGTACTTGTGCATCTTCGGGTCGGCGGCCGCGCGCTTGGCGGCCTCCACGATGTAATCAGGTGTGGGGAAGTCGGGCTCGCCGGCACCGAACCCGATGACCGGCCGGCCGGCCGCCTTCAGCGCCTTGGCTTTCGCATCTACGGCCAGGGTCGCGGACTCGGATATGGCGGACACGCGGGCCGATATTCTCGTGGTTGGCATGCTCCCATGGTGTCACCTCCGCCACGACGACTAGTAACTGGTTTCGCCCCAGGCAGAGCCACGTGTCACGAGTTTGCGCTTCTGGTTCGACGCAGGGGTACCTTCGGCATACACTCTGATGGTTGCAACCGTAGGGCAGTAGCTCAATTGGTAGAGTCCCGGTCTCCAAAACCGGCGGTTGGGGGTTCGAGTCCCTCCTGCCCTGCAAGTGCGGACCGACTGGACCGGCGCGGTCCTGCTGGCCCGTGCGTGGTGAATCCGTTTAGCGCATAGGTGAGGACATGGCTACCCAGACGCGAGGCCACAGCGCGGAGCGCCGGAGCGGGTCCGGGGCTGCCGCTAAGCGGGACCGGACCACGCCTGCCTTGTTTACCCGGCAGGTGGCGGCGGAGCTCCGGAAGGTTATTTGGCCGACTCGTAACGAGCTCGTGACCTACACGGCGGCCGCGCTCATGTTCATAATCGTCATGAGCGCGATCGTACTGAGTCTCGACTACGGGTTCACCAAGATGATGTTCTGGTTCTTCGGGTAACGCCGATTCCGGGACGCCCTGTAATTCGCGCCAAGCGCACCTAGCGTGGCACGATGATCACTGGGCTTCCTCGCCGGGCGCAGAGCCGAGCGAGCGGTTGGCCCAGCGAGCAGACTGAGAGAGTGAGTAACCGTGCCCGAGTCCCAACTGCACAGCGATGGCTACGCCGCGACCGGCGCAGTGGAAGAGGAGGCAGCCGACGTGATCGACGAGACTTCCGGCTTCCCTGATGAGCCTATCGGTGACGGGGACGCGGCCGAGGAGGTCGAGGCCGGCGCTGAGGAGGTCGAGGCCGCCGAGGGGGTCGAGGCCGAGGCCACCGAGGAGGTCGAGGCCGGCGCCGAGGTTGAGGTCGAGGCCGAGGCCGACGCCGAGGACGCGGCTGAGCCCGAGCAGCTCGACCCGGTCGCCGAGTTCACTCGCGAACTGCGCATGCTCCCTGGCGACTGGTACGTGATCCACTCCTATGCCGGATACGAGAACCGGGTGAAGACCAACCTGGAGAGCCGTATCTCGTCGCTCAACATGGAGGATTACATCTTCCAGATCGAGGTTCCCACTCACCAGGTGACCGAGGTCAAGGGCGGCAAGAAGCAGACAGTCAACGAGAAGGTGCTGCCGGGCTACATCCTGGTCAGGATGGAACTGACCGACGAGTCATGGGCCGTGGTCAGGAACACCCCTGGAGTAACTGGCTTCGTTGGCCTGTCGAGCAAGCCCTCGCCGCTGCCGCTCGGCGAGGTGGCCTCGCTGCTCGCCCCTGCCCCCGCTGAGGGCAGCCCGGCGGCGCAGGCGGCGGCCGCCAAGAAGTCGTCCCCGGAATACGAGGTCGGCGAGTCGGTTACCGTTATGGATGGCCCGTTCGCGACGCTCGCGGCGACCGTGAACGAGGTCAACTCGGTCACGCAGAAGCTCAAGGTACTCGTGTCGATCTTCGGCCGGGAGACGCCTGTCGAGCTCTCGTTTGACCAGGTCTCAAAGATCTGAGAGGAATCGCACCACCATGCCGCCAAGAAGGAAGAAGATCAACGCCCTGGTCAAGGTGCAGCTGCCCGCGGGCGCTGCCACCCCGGCCCCGCCCGTCGGTACCGCCCTCGGTCCGCACGGCGTCAACATCATGGACTTCGTGAGGCAGTACAACGCCGCCACCGAGGCCCAGCGAGGCAACATCATCCCGGTCGAGATCACCATCTTCGACGACCGGTCGTTCACGTTCATCACCAAGACGCCGCCCGCGCCTGAGCTGATCAAGAAGGCCGCCGGCGTCGACAAGGGCAGCAACGAGCCGCACAAGACCAAGGTCGGCACGGTGACCGCGGCGCAGCTCCGGCAGATCGCCGAGACGAAGATGCCCGACCTGAACGCGACCACGATCGAGGCCGCCGAGAAGATCATCGCGGGCACCGCCCGCTCGATGGGCATCAAGGTCGAGGGCTAAAACAAATCCACAAGTGGCAGGGCCTCGCGCTGGGTCCCGATGACCACGACCTCCAGTCAAGGAGTGCACTATGAAGCGCAGTAAGGCGTATCAGGACGCCGACGCCAAGATCGACCACGACGCGCTGTACGGCCCGGGTGAGGCGATCGAGCTCGCGAAGACGACCAAGGTGACGAAGTTCGACCCGACCGTCGAGGTGAACCTCCGGCTCGGCGTCGACCCCCGCAAGCAGGACCAGATGGTCCGCGGCACCGTCAACCTGCCGAACGGCACTGGCAAGACCGCCCGCGTGCTCGTGTTCGCCACCGGCGACCGCGCCGAGGCCGCGAAGGCGGCCGGGGCAGACTTCGTGGGTTCAGACGACCTGATCGAACAGATCCAGGGCGGGTTCCTCGACTTCGACGCCGTGGTCGCTACCCCGGACCTGATGGGCAAGGTCGGCCGCCTCGGCCGCGTGCTCGGTCCGCGTGGCCTCATGCCGAACCCGAAGACAGGCACCGTGACGCCGGACGTGGCCAAGGCCGTGACCGAGATCAAGGGCGGCAAGATCGAGTTCCGCGTCGACAGGCACGGGAACCTTCACTTCATCATCGGCAAGGCCTCCTTCGACAAGAAGGCGC
>JAWWPV010001080.1:0-5777 GCA_033854775.1 Trebonia sp. | reverse complement strand
CGGGAGCAATTAGTGGAACCTGCGCCGGCCCAGTCGCAGCCGGCACTGTCGCAGCCGGCCCCATCGCATCCGGCACTGTCGCAGCCGGCACTGTCGCGCCGTCACGAGGCCGGGGCGGCCTCCGCGCGCGGCATGCTGTTCACGCTGCTCGGCGAGTTCGTCCTGCCCGAAGAGGGCGGCGCGTGGACGAGCGCGGTGCTCGCCGCGTTCGAGCGCATGGGCGTCGCCGAAAAGGCGACCAGGCAGGCGCTGATGCGCACGTCCAACGCCGGCTGGCTCCGCGCGGAGAAGGTCGGCCGCCGCACCCGCTGGCTGCTCACCCCGGCGGCGACGAGGCTGCTGACCGAGGGGGCAAGGCGCATCTACTCGTTCGGCGCCTTGGTTGAGGGCACAGCGCCGACGTGGGACGGGCAGTGGGTCCTGGTCCAGGTGCGCATCCCGGAGACCGACCGGCGGGCCAGGCACGTCGTCCGGACGCGCCTGGCCTGGGCCGGCTTCGGGTCGCTCGGCCCCGGCCTGTGGATCAGCCCGCACATCGCCCGCGAGCAGGAGGCGGTCCGGGTGCTCCGCGAGGCGGGGGTCGCGCAGGACGCGCACGTGTTCGTCGCGAAGCGGACCGGCCTGTCTGACACGCTCGAGATGGTCGCCGCCGCGTGGGACCTGCCGGAGATCGAGGCGGAGTACGAGCAGTTCGTCGATGAGTTCCACCTCCCTGGTGTCCCCTCGGACGTGCTGCTGCGCCAGCTGGAGCTGGTGCACGCGTGGCGCCGGTTCCCCGCGCTGGACCCGGCGCTGCCGCGTGAGCTGCTGCCGCCACGCTGGACGGGTACCAGGGCGGCGGAGCTGTTCTTCGACCGGCACGAGCGGTGGACGGACGACGCGCGCCGCGAGTGGAAGCGACTGAATACGCAAGATTAGGGTGGTTTGTCCGTGTGAAGCGCGACTTGCGCTCTGTGAATATTCTACGAACCATTGACGAAACGGCAACCATTCGTAGAACATGGTTGCCATGGCGCACGTCGAATTCCGGACTTCCCTGGCGATGTACCGGCACTGGCGGCTCGCGATCGACGGCCCCGTGGCCACCCTCGCCATGGACGTCGACGAGCAGGGCGGCCTGGTGCCCGGGTACGAGCTGAAGCTGAACTCCTACGACCTGGGCGTTGACATCGAGTTGTACGACGCGGTGCAGCGGCTGCGGTTCGAGCACCCGGAAGTGAAGGCCGTCGTCATGACGAGCGGCAAGGAGAAGATCTTCTGCGCGGGCGCGAACATCCGGATGCTGGCGGCGTCGGAGCACTCGTGGAAGGTGAACTTCTGCAAGTTCACCAACGAGACCCGCAACGGCATCGAGGACGCCACGGATAACTCCGGCCAGGCCTACCTCGCCGCCCTCAACGGCACCGCGTCGGGCGGCGGCTACGAGCTGGCCCTGGCCTGCGACCGCATCCTCCTGGTCGACGACCGCTCGTCGGTGGTGTCGCTGCCCGAGCTGCCGCTGCTCGGCGTGCTGCCCGGCACCGGCGGCCTGACCCGCGTGGTGGACAAGCGGCACGTCCGCCGCGACCTGGCCGACTACTTCTCCACCAAGTCCGAGGGGATCGGTGGCAAGAAGGCGGTCACCTGGAAGCTCGTGGATGAAGTGGTGCCGCGGGCCCGGTGGCAGGAAGTTGTGTCCGAACGGGTTCGTGACTCCGCCTCTTCCTCCACCCGTCTCCCGGGCGGGGCGGCGATCGCACTGACCAACCTGGAGAAGACCAGGACCGACTCTGACGTCTCCTACGCCCATGTGAGCGCGACCCTAGACCGGGACCGGGCGGTCGCGGAGATCACGGTGACCGGGCCGTCCGCTGATGCCCCGGCCTCGATGGACGGCGTGTACGCCGAGGGGGCGGCGTGCTGGCCGCTGGCCGTGGCCCGCGAGCTTGACGACCTGATCCTGGACCTGCGGACCAACGAGGCCGAGATCGGCACCTGGGTGTTCCGGACGACGGGTGACGCGTCGCGGGTCCTGGCATTTGACGAGCTCCTGCTCGCGAACTACGACACCGACTGGCTCGCCCGGGAGATCGTGCTCTACTGGAAGCGGACGCTCAAGCGGCTCGACGTCACGTCCCGGTCGCTGATCGCGCTGATCGAGCCGGGCTCCTGCTTCGCCGGGTCGCTGCTTGAGCTCGCGCTGGCGGCGGACCGCTCTTACATGCTGTTCGGCGTTTTCGAGGACATTGACGCGACAGTGCTTCCAAACACGGGGCTTCCAAACACGGGGCTTCCAAACACGGGCGCGCCCGCCGCGATCACCGTTGGCCCGGCCAATCTGGGGCCGCTGCCGATGGGCAACGGGCTGACCCGGATGGCCACCCGGTTCCTCGGCGACGCGGACGGGCTGGCCGCCGTCGAGAAGTCGGTGCTGTCGCCCCTGGAGGCCGAGGCGGCCGAGAAGCTCGGCCTGGTCACGTTCGTCCCGGACGACATCGACTGGGACGAGGAGGTGCGGATCGCGGTGGAGGAGCGTGCCTCGTTCTCCCCCGACGCGCTGACCGGCCTGGAGGCGAACTACCGGTTCGCCGGTCCTGAGACCATCGAGACGAAGATCTTCGGGCGGCTGACCGCCTGGCAGAACTGGATTTTCTACCGCCCGAACGCCTCGGGCCCGGACGGCGCGCTGCGCGCCTACGGGACGGGCAAGCGGGCTGACTTCGACCGGAAGCGGGTTTAGTTCTCATGACGAGGCCGGATTACGCCGAGAAGATCCCGAACAACGTCGGCCTGGCCGAGGACCGCCGGCTCCAGCGGGCGCTCGAGTCCTGGCAGCCGGACTTCCTGTCCTGGTGGGAGACGATGGGGCCGACCCTGCCGACCCAGGACGTGTACCTGCGCACCGCGATCGACGTGCGGGGCGAGGGCTGGGCGCAGTTCGGGCACGTCCCGATGATCGACTACCGGTGGGGGATCTTCCTCGCGGACAAGAACCCGGACCGGCGGATCGCGTTCGGGGCGCATAAGGGCGAGCCCGCCTGGCAGAAGGTCCCCGGGGAGTACCGCGCCGAACTCCAGCGGCTGATCGTGATCCAGGGCGACACCGAGCCGGCCTCGGTAGAGCAGCAGCGCAACCTCGGCGCGACCGCTCCGTCGCTGTATGACCTCCGGAACCTGTTCCAGGTCAACGTGGAGGAGGGCCGCCACCTGTGGGCGATGGTGTACCTGCTGCAGGCCTACTTCGGCCGCGAGGGGCGCGAGGAGGCCGGGGAACTGCTGCACCGCAACTCCGGCAGCGACGACTCGCCGCGGATCCTTGGGGCCTTCAACGAGGAGACGCCGGACTGGCTGTCGTTCTACATGTTCACCTACTTCACCGACCGGGACGGCAAGTACCAGCTCGGCACGCTGAAGGAGTCCGCCTTCGACCCGCTGTCGCGCACCTGCGAGTTCATGCTCAAGGAAGAGGCGCACCACATGATGGTCGGCACCACCGGCGTCGACCGGGTCGTCGAGCGCACCGCGCAGGTCATGGTCGGTAGCGACACCGACGACGTCGCCGCGCTCGGCGCCATCCCGCTGCCCGTCATCCAGAAGTACCTGAACTTCCACTACTCGGTGTCCCTCGACCTGTTCGGCGGTGAGACCTCCACCAACGTCGCCAACTACTACACCGCCGGGCTCAAGGGCCGGTGGCTGGAGGAGCGGCGCAAGGACGACCACCAGCTGACCGACGACTCGATCATGGTCGACGCACTGGCTGACGGAGATATCTCCCAGACCGAGGTGATGGCGCTGACCGGCCTCAACACCGACCTGCGGCGGGAGTACATCGCCGACTGCTCGGGCGGCGTCAAGCGGTGGAACCGGATTCTCGCCGACGCCGGCCTGCCGCAGCGGCTCTACCTGCCGCACATCGCGTTCAACCGGCGCGTGGGGGCCTTCGCCGCCATCGAGGCGTCCCCCACGGGCGAGAAGCTCGCTGCTTCCGAATGGGAAGCCCGCAAGGGACAATGGCTCCCAACCGACACGGACAAGACGTTCGTCAGGTCGCTGATGCAGCCGGTGTACCAGCGTGGCAAGATCGCTGCCTGGGTCGCACCCCCGCGCAACGGGATCAACGGCCAGCCCTTCGACTACGACTACGTGCACCTGGCCTAGGCCAGGCCCGAACCCAGGGGCGCAGAGCGATGGCGCAGTTGTTCAACGCTTGTGAGTACCTGCTCGACCGGCGGCTCGCCGCCGGAGACGGCGACCGGCTGGCGCTGACCGGCCCGGCCGGCGACCTCAGCTACGCCAGCCTCTGGGACCGGGTCCGCCGGACCGCGGCGGGCCTGCGGGCAGCCGGGGTCCGGCCCGAGCAGCGGATCCTGATGGTGATGGCGGACTCGCCGGCCTTCGCCGTCGTTTACCTCGCCGCCATGCGGGTAGGCGCGATCCCGGTGCCGGTCTCGACGATGCTTCGCCGCGACGGCATCGCGGAACTGCTGCGTGATTCGCGGGCCAAGTTCCTGGCGGTCACCAGTGAGTTTGCCGCCGCCGCAGATTTGGCCGGCACTGGGGCGGCACCCGAACTGGCCGCGGTGCTGGCTGACTTCCCGCTGTCGACTCCCGGGGGGACGACCCCCCGCGAGACCGCCAGTGCCCGGCCGGTTTACCTGCTCGACGACCTCGCGAGCGCGGCCCCGGACAACTTCGTCTACGACTCGACCGCCGACTCGCCCGCGTTCTGGCTCTACACCTCGGGGACCACGGGCGATCCGAAGGGCGCCATGCACCGGCACGGGTCCATCCCCGCGGTGTGCGAGACCTACGGGCAGCAGGTGCTCGGCATCCGGCCCGACGACCGGTGCCTGTCGGCGGCCAAGGCGTTCTTCGCCTACGGCCTTGGCAACTCGCTGCTGTTCCCGATGTCGGCCGGCGCGGCGAGCGTGCTGCTTCCGCCGGCGTCCCGGCCGGACCTGATCGCGGAGACGGCGGTCAAGTACGGGGCGACGCTGTTCTTCGGCGGGCCGACGTTCTTCGCCAACATGCTCCGCGCGGGGATGCCCGCCGACGCACTCGGTGGCGTGCGGCTGGCCGCCTCGGCGGGCGAGGCGCTGCCCGCGGCCCTGTACGAGCGGTGGACCTCGCATTTCGGCACCGACATCATCGACGGCATCGGCATGACCGAGATGCTGCACATCTTCCTGTCTAACCGGCCCGGCGCGGTCCGGCCGGGGACGACCGGCGTCGCGGTGCCCGGCTATGACCTGAAGCTGGTGGATGAGCAGGCCGGCGCCGAAGTGGCCGGCGCCGGGGTGCCCGGCACGCTATTCGTGCGCGGCGCCTCCACCGCGACCGGGTACTGGGCCAGGTACGACGCGTCCCGGCTGGTGTTTCAGGGGGAGTGGCTGCGCACCGGCGACACATACGTGCGCGACGCCGACGGCTACTACGAGTGCCTGGGGCGGACCGGCGACATGATCAAGGCGTCGGGCATCTGGGTCTCACCGATGGAGGTCGAGGCGCGGCTGCTCGCCCACCCCGCCGTCGCGCAGGCGGTCGTCGTCGCCGCGCTGGACGCCGACAGCCTGGAGAAGCCAATCGCCTACGTCGTCCTCGCCGCTGGCGCGGTGGTCACCGAGGCGGAGCTGATCGAGCACTGCCGCGAGGGGCTGCCGTCGTTCAAGCGGCCTCGCGCCGTCGTGTTCACCGACGGCTTCCCCACCACCGCGACCGGCAAGATCCGCCGCGTGGAGCTCCGCACCATGGCCGCTAGCGTGCTGCGGCCGCAGGACCCAGATCCAGTGGGCCCA
>JAWWPV010001079.1:0-3484 GCA_033854775.1 Trebonia sp. | reverse complement strand
GAAGCTCGGCGGGCGTGCCACCGGCCTGCGCGTCGCGTCGGTGGTGTCCGGCGGCCCCGCCGACCGGGCGGGCCTCCGCGTGGGCGACCTGCTGCTCACCGCCGGCGGACACGAGGTGGCGACCGCCCAGGACCTGCAGCGGCTGATGTTCGCCGAGGCGATCGGCCGCCCGCTCCCCGTCACGGTCATGCGCAACGGCGCCCTGGTTGACGTCATCGCGGAACCAGCCGAACTGGTGCCCGCGTAAGCCCGCTGCCGTCAGGGCCTTGCAGACCCCTCCGACGCGCGGCCCGGCCCCCGCCCCTTACGCGTCACTCGCGGCCGGTCCCTCTCCCGGCCTGGCCACCGCGGTCCGTGCCAGCCGGCCCGCTGCCTGGCTCGGGGTGCCGGTGACGGAACCAGTCCACCCGCTGCTGATCGGCCTTTACCAGGTCGCCGCGAGCGTCCTGCGGACCGTTCCCGAGTGGCCCGTCCGCGGCCGAGCGCATGCTGCCGTGCTGGCCGGGCTGCCTCACCGGAAGGTCGGCCCCGACTTGGCCGCCCCCGACTTGGCCGCCCCCGACTTGTCTGGTCGGCCGCGCCCACCTGCCGGTGAACGGAAGGGCCGTGCGCTCGATCACGGTGTCAGGCAGCCAGACCAGCGCGGTCAGCCCCTGAGGGCTGGCGGGGCGCAACACGGCCTGCACATTGTGCCGCTGAGCCAGTCGCGCCACCGCGAACAGGCCCATGTGGCGAGACACCGACACGTCAATCACGGGCGTGCTCCGCAGCCGGTAGTTCATCTCGGCCAGCCGCTCCTCGGCTATGCCGATCCCCTTGTCCGTGATCTCTATGAGCACGCCGCCGCTGGTCACCTCGTGCCCCGATACCTGGATCGTGGTGTCCGTGGGTGAGTACTGCGTGGCGTTCTCGATCAGCTCGGCGAGCAGGTGCACAACGTCGGAGACAGCCGGCCCGATGACCGCGACACCCGGCTGGATGTTGAGCACCACCCTGCTGTAATGCTCGATCTCCGAGGTCGCGGCCCGCACCACGTCGGCGAGGGACACCGGCTCGCTCCATTTGCGCGCACCCTCATGGCCGGCCAGCAGCAGCAGGTTCTCGGAATTGCGGCGCATTCTGGTGACCATGTGATCCATCGAGAACAGGCTGGCAAGCAGCTCGGGGTTGTCCTCGTTCTGCTCAAGCGAGTCGATCGTCCCCGCCAGCCGCTCGATGAGCGCCTGGCTGCGGCGGGACAGGTTGACGAACATCGCGTTCAGGCTGGTCCGAAGCACGGCCTCGTTGCTCGCCAGCCGCACCGCCTCGGCGTGCACCTTGTCGAAGGCCCGGGCGACCTGGCCAATCTCATCGGACGTCAGCACGTCGATCGGCGCCACTTCGAGACTCTCCTCGGCGTCTGGCGCCTCGCTCAGCCGCCTCATCCGCTCCGGGAGCTGCGCGGTGGCGATGTCGAGCGCGGCCGCCTGCAGCCGGCGCAGCGGCACCGCCAGGGACCTGGCGACGAGGAGCGCCGCTGCCAGCACGATCAGCAGGACGGCAACGACGCTGATCGAGATGATCAGCGCGGACTCCCCGGCGCCGTGCTGAATCGACTGAGCGCGCGCGACGGCGTCCTGCGCGATTCCCAGCTCGACGGCCTGCATCTCATCGAGCTTCTGCGAGGCGGCCGCGTACCAGGCAGCCGGGGCCTGGGCAACGGAGAAACCGACAGTTTCCGTGTTGATGTTCGGGCTGAGGAACGGATTAGTCTGCTCGTCGTTGCCGTCGATGAAGAAGAAGTCCTCTACCCGCTGCACCTCTTTCACGCCCGGTCCGGCGACCGTCGTGTTGAACGTGCGCTGTTCCGCCGTCGTGGCGGCCGACAGGAACGCTGCCTCGTCGGATTGCTCGGCGGACCTCGCGGAGATCAGTGCCTGGAGCTCACCGTTGGAGAACAGCTGCTGGGTGAAGGCGTTGTAGAAGAGCCCGCGCTGCTGCGAGGACTGGTCCTTCGCCAGCGACAGCAGGTTCAGCTCCCGGACGTCGATGGCCAGGGTGGAGTCGGAGGTGCCCTGCGCGAGCTCTTCATTCAGCGTGACGAGGTTGTTGATGAGCGGCGCGTAGTCGCTGACCACGGCAAGCCCCTCGACGCCCGAGCCAGCGGACTTGTTCCAGAACTGCGTCCCGACGGTGTTCCGGAGCCGCACCAGGCCGCCGCCCAGCTCGGCACGGAGCGCGGCCACGCTGGCCTGGATGTTCGCCGGGTACGACCCGTCGACTCCAGCGGCCAGTGCCAGGACCTGGGCGGCCTCGGCGTTTGTCGCGGCGCGCAGTGTGGTGAGGTTGCCCGTGCCGCCGCCGGAGGTGAGGCCGAGCGCGCTGTCCCGCTCGTTCTGCAGGTCCTGCGCCAGGATCACGTCCTGCTGGCCGAGCTTGGCCAGGTGCAGCACGCGGCCGAACTGCGTCGCGCTGCTCTCGGCGCCGGCCACCTCCAAGCCGCCCAGGACCAGGCCCATGACGAGCGCAAGGGCGATCACGGCGAACAGCCGACGTGACACCGGCCAGTTCGACAGCGTCGTCAGCCGCCGTCTGGCGGGTCCGCCGCCGTTCGGAGGCGTGAGGCTGTCGCTGGTCGCGCCGGTTCGCGCCCGCGCGCTGGCGGCATCGTGGTTGCCCATCGCTCGTGTCCTTCGTCGGTACGCTGAATGTGCAAGCCCGCTGTTCAACCCCTCCCTGACCCCGGCATGCCTGGCTTCCTGTAACGGGAGACAGCGCACTACCGGAGAGCGGACGGCCTGTTGCCCCCAGGACGTCGGAGAAGAACGGGTATCGGAGACGCTACGGCGCCAACTCGTTAACGAGCAGTTAAATTACGCTTTTTGTCCGTAAAATTTTGTAAATACGGAGTGTCCGGGCGTGGTCCCATGGCCCGGGTGAGCGTAATGGAGCGGGTCGGCGAGGAAACGGGTGATGTCTCGGCGGCTGGTGAGGCGGATGAACGTTAGATGAGCGTTGGCCGGGTCGGCGGCCGCGTCGCCGTACCTGGTGCGGTACTTGGCATGGCTGTGCCAGGCCCACGAGATGACGGACTTCTCCGGGACCCAGCTGAGGAAGTTGGTCAGCGGCTCGCGATTGCCGTTCCACAATTCCTGCCGGGTCACCGCCCGGCGCACGGTTCGCCAGGTGACCTGCCGCATCACGATTCTCTTGGGCAGGTCGAGCCAGACGACCGTATCCGCGCGCGCCCAGACGATCGGCCGTACCGCACTGTAGTTGCCGTCGATGACCCAGCCGTCCTCGCTGGTCCGCGCCGTGACGAGCCGCCGGAATTCGTCCTCGGGAAGCGGCTCCCAGCCGGGCTGGTGGAAGACGCTGTCGAGTTCAAGAAGCGGGACGCCGAGGCTGGCGGCCAGTTCCCTGGCCAGCCTTGACTTGCCGGAACCTGAGTTTCCGACCACGGATACCCGTCGCACGAACGCGGACCATAGCACGGTAACGCGTG
>JAWWPV010001078.1:0-16931 GCA_033854775.1 Trebonia sp. | reverse complement strand
GGTGCGCGATGGCGAGCAGCGCCTCCTGCTCGTCGGCCGGCACGCCGTACTCCGTCAAGAGCTCTCGTAGCTCCTTCGCGCGGATGCCGCGCTCGCCGGTCTCGATCCGGCTTATCTTCGAGCGGTCGCACTCGAGAATCCTGGCCGCCTCGTCCAGGTTGTAGCCGAGGCTCTCGCGGTACTCGCGGAGCGCCGAGCCGAGCAGGCGGCGCCTCACGGGAGGTGATCCGGTCACGGTGACTTCCTCCTCATCGGGAGATTCCCAGGGGGTTCCGGGAGGTGCGCGCTGGCCGGCCGGCAGCCGCGGTGGCGTGGCGGCGAGCGTGCTAGATGAGAAGGAACCTAGCACTTGACGTAGTCCTTAGTCGAATGACACGCCGATTGAGAGGGGAAACACGGAGATTCCCTCGGTTGAGGTGTTCGATTGTTGTCATTGTCCTGCGCCAGGAACTGGCAACGGAGTGCCAACTGGACGCCGAGATCAAGGGGAAGTGCTAGTCGAATGCCGACGTGCTAATCAGGCAATAGGTGTTCGATCGACGTCATGATTCTGCGCTCGGAGACCGGTGTCGGCGTGCCCATCGTCTGGGCGAAGAGGCTGACCCTGAGCTCCTCGATCTGCCAGCGGATCTCCCTGGCGGCGTCGCCCGACCTGGTCCCGGCCGGGAGTGTCGCCAGGGCGCGCTGGTAGGCGTCCTGGACGCGGTGCACTATCGCCATCTGCTGTGCGTCCCTGCCCGCGTTCTCCGTCAGCTTGTCGAGGCGGCGGCCGACGGCCTTCACGTAGCGGGCGAGCGCCGGCAGCCGGGCGCCGCCGGCCGCGGTGAGGAATCCGGCGGCTATCAGGCCGTCGAGCTGCGAGCGGATATCGACGACCGCGGGATCGAGGACCGGGCTGCGCAGCGCGCCAAGGCGCATCCGTGCCTCGTGCGCGCCGCGCAGGATCTCCTCCGCCCAGGTCACCACCTCGTACGTGGCCGCGTGCAGCCGCGGCCTGACGTGCTCGACGATCCGGCCGAAGCCCTCGGCGTCCCAGGCCGGCCCGCCGGCCTCGGTGATGAGGCCGTCGGCGGCGCAGCCGACGCAGTCGGCGAACAGGGCGGGGACGGAGCCGTGCGGGTTGTCGCTGAGCACGAGCTTCTGCGTTGTGGTGAGCCGCTTCGCGACCTCGTTGGCCGGGGACTTCACGGCGAGCAGGACCAGCCGCCTGGTCCCTGCCCGCATGGCGCGCGCGGCCGCCTCGGCGGTCTCGAACAGCCGGACGTCCACGGCCGCGCCCGCGTCGACGAGCGCCGGGTAGGCCTTGACCTCCCCGTCGGTGAAGATCCTCGGGAGCGGGCCGAAGTCCCATGACGTCACGCCGGTCCTGGTCAGCTTGGTCGCGCGCGCTGACAGCGTCGCGCGTACCTTGGGCCGCAGCTGTCGCTGGAGTGCGGCCAGGTCCTTGCCGGCGGCGACGAGCTTGGTGCCGTCGAGCACGCGGAAGGTGATCCGCAGGTGCGGCGGGAGCTTGTCCAGGTCGAAATCGTCTGGGGTGACCCGTACTCCGCGCAGCCGCAGCAGCTCCCGGGACAGGACGTCCCTGATTTCTCCCAACGGGGCACCGGATGGTTGTGGCAGCGGGCCGCCTATGACCGGCTCGTTGTCACAACCATCCGCCTGGTGACGGGCCGTAAGGTCCGCCATTACCTCGCGGGCCACGTTGGGCGCGGGGACGAGCTCGCGCCTGATGTTTTTCGGCAGCGACCGGATCAGCTCGGTGACTAGTTCCATGCGCAGGCCAGGGACGTGCCAGGAGAACTCTTCTGGGCGCGCCTGGTTGAGCGTCTTGAGCGGGATGTCGATCGTGACGCCGTCGGTCTCGCTGCCCGGCTCGAACGCGTAGGAGAGCGTGAGGCCGGCGCCCGGCCCGCCGGTTCCGCCCCGGCCGGGAGACGCGGAGGTCCACACCTCGGGGTAGGCGCCGACGTCCAGCTCGTCCGCGGCGGATGACAGGAGCTCGTCCAGCGACAGGGTGAGCAGGTCGGGCGTCTCGTGGCGGGCACTCTTCCACCAGGTGTCGAAGTGGCGGGCGGAGACCACGTCGGCCGGCACCCGGGCGTCGTAGAACGCGAACAGCGCGTCCTCCCCCACGACCAGCCCGCGCCGGCGGGCCCGCTGCTCAAGTGCGGCCGCCTCCTCGATCAGCTTCGCGTTGTCGCGGAAGAAGTGGTGCCTGGTCTGCCAGTCGCCCTCTACCAGGGCGTGCCTGATGAACAGCTCGCGCGCCAGGACGGGGTCGATGCGGTGCAGGAGCACGGTCCTGTCGGCGACGATGGGGATGCCGTAGAGAGTGACCTTCTCCGAGGCGACCGCGGCACCGGAGTTCCGCGACCAGCGGGGCTCGCTGTAGGAGCGCTTGACGAGGTGCGCGGCGGCGGGCTCCACCCACTCCGGCTCGATCGCCGCGACGGTCCGCGCCCACAGCCGCGACGTCTCGACGAGCTCGGCCGCGACGATCCAGTCCGGGGGCTTGCGCGCCAGGCCGGAGCCGGGGAAGACCGCGAACTTCGTGCCGCGGGCGCCGAGGTACTCGGGGAGCGGGCGCCGGCCGCGCTCGGGGCCGCCTGGTGCCCCTGGCCGGCCGGGGACCGGCCTGGCTGGCGTGAGCACGACCTTCATGCCGACATGCGACAAGAGACCGGCGAGCAGGGCGGAGTGAACACGAACTCGTTCGGAAGACGATGTCTTGGTATTGATGCCGAGATCGCGGGTGAGCGAGGCGAGCTGGCCGTGGAGGTCCTGCCACTCGCGAACGCGCAGGTAGTTGAGGAACTCGGCGCGGCAGAGGCGGCGGAACGCCGAGCCGGACAGCTCGCGCTGCCGCTCGCCGAGGTAATCCCAGAGCGCTACGAAGGCCAGGAAGTCGGACTCGGGCTGCGCGAAGCGCCGGTGCGCGGTGTCGGCGGCCTGCTGGTTGTCTGTCGGGCGCTCGCGCGGGTCCTGGATGGACAGCGCGGCGGCGATGATGAGGATCTCGCGGGCGCAGCCCTGGTTACCCGACTCGATGATCATCCGGGCGATGCGCGGGTCGACGGGGAGGCGGGCCATCTGGCGGCCGGTCTCGGTGAGGCGGTCGCCGGAGACGGCGTTCAGTTCTTCGAGGAGCTTGACGCCGTCGGTGATCGCGCGCGGGTCCGGCGGGTCGACGAAGGGGAACTTGCGGACGTCGCCGAGCCGTGCGGCGGCCATCTGGAGGATGACGCTGGCCAGGTTCGTGCGCTGGATCTCGGGGTCGGTGAACTCGGGCCGGCTCTTGAAGTCCTCTTCGGAGTAGAGCCGTATGCAGATGCCGTCGGCAACGCGGCCGCAGCGGCCCTTGCGCTGGTTGGCGCTCGCCTGCGAGATCGCCTCGATGGGGAGGCGCTGCACCTTGGTGCGCAGGCTGTAACGGCTGATGCGGGCGGTGCCCGGGTCGATCACGTAACGGATGCCGGGGACGGTGAGCGAGGTCTCCGCGACGTTGGTGGCGAGCACCACGCGACGGCTCGCCATGGTGCGGTTCGCCGGGACCTCGAACACCCGGTGCTGCTCGGCGGACGACAGCCGGGAGTACAGCGGCAGCACGTCGGTGTGCGGCCTGCCGCGCAGCGAGTCGGCGGTGTCGCGGATCTCCTGCTCTCCGGACAGGAACACGAGGATGTCGCCTGGTCCCTCGCGCTCAAGCTCGCCGATCGCGTCGGTGATGGCCGTGACCTGGTCGCGGTCCTCGTCGGTCTCCCGCTCGGGGTCGTTGACCGGCCGGTAGCGGACCTCGACGGGGTAAGTGCGGCCGGATACCTCGACGATCGGCGCGGGCGCTTGTGTCTTTGCGTCTTTGAAGTGCTCGGCGAAGCGCTCGGGGTCGATCGTCGCGGAGGTGATGATCACCTTGAGGTCGGGGCGTCGCGGCAGGAGCTGCCTGAGGTAGCCGAGGATGAAGTCGATGTTGAGGCTGCGCTCGTGGGCCTCGTCGATGATGAGGGTGTCGTAGCGGGTGAGGTTGCGGTCGGTGGCGATCTCGGCGAGGAGGATGCCGTCGGTCATGAGCTTGACGGCGGTGGCGTCGCCGGATCTGTCGGTAAACCTGACCTTGTATCCGACTATGTCGCCCAGGCTGGTGTGGAGCTCCTCCGCGATGCGCTCCGCGACCGTGCGGGCGGCGATGCGCCGGGGCTGCGTGTGGCCGATCTGGCCGGCGATGCCCCGGCCGAGCTCCAGGCAGATCTTGGGCAGCTGCGTGGTCTTCCCCGACCCGGTCTCGCCTGCCACGATCACTACCTGGTGATCACGAATAGCCGCCGCGATGTCGTCCCTGCGCTGGCTGACCGGCAGCTCTTCTGGGTAGCTGATGGCTACGGCTGCGAGCGCGGTCTCGCGGGACGCGGCGCGCTGCTTGGCTCTAGCGGAAGGTTCGTTCACCGGCGGCAAAGACTAGACGATGGGGACCGGATTATGCCAACGCTTTATCGCAGGGCGGGCATTCCCGCGACGATGATCCCGAACGAGTGCGGCTGACTCCTGTCCCGCACGCTCTTGCCGCTTACGTGGGATACAAAGGGCCCGCGCAGGGGCTCTTTGTATCCCACGTCCTTGCCCGGCGGGGCTTGGCGCCCTGGGTTCCTGGCTAGTCGTTGGCGGCGGCGGTCAGCTTGGCGATGCCCTCGGGGGTCAGCGGGCTGCCGGGGAACGCGGTCAGCCTGACGAGAGGGGTGCCGCTGAGGAACAGCATCATCGTCGGGTCGGCGAAGAGCGCGGCCATCGGCCCGGACTGCGCGCCGGGCATCGCGGCGAACGCCTGCTCGATCGCCTGCGCGCCACGGGGGTCGGCGAGCCACTCGCCGAGCGTTGAGTCGGCGGTCAGCGGGATCCTCGCGTCATCGCCCTGGACCGCGGCGACCGCGGTGCTCCGCAGGTCGCGCGAGGAGGCGCCGACCGCGCAGTGGTACTCGCCGCCCTCGACCACCCAGCGGTTGAGGCGGGTGTCCCAGTAGGCCAGGTCGTCACGGTCGATGGTGAGGACGACGTCCGCGGTCTCGCCGGCCTTAAGTGGCACGCTGGCGAACGCCCTGAGCTCGCGCCTCGCCCGGCTGACCGCGGACCCCGGGAGGCTCACGTACACCTGGACGACCTCCCGGCCGTCCCGGTCGCCCGTGTTGGTGACGGGAACGCGCACTTCGATGCCGGCTGCCGAGGCCGTCGCGGTCGCCTGGCCGTAGCCGAAGGTCGTGTACGACAGCCCGAAGCCGAACGGGTACGCGACCTCCTGCTCGCGCGCGTCGAAGCCCCGGTAGCCGACGTAAAGGCCCTCACCGTACCTGACGTGCCCGTGCTCGCCGGGGAAGTCCAGGTAGGAGGGGTGGTCCTTGATGCTGAGCGGGATCGTCTCGGCCAGCCGCCCCGACGGGTTGACCAGGCCGAAGAGCACGTCGGCGACGGCGCTGCCGCCCGCCTGGCCGAGCAGCCAGCCCTCGATCACCGCGGGGACCGCCTTGTCCCAGGGGGTGGTGGCGAGCACGGCGCCGTTGGAGAGGATCACGACGGTGCGCGGGTTGACCTTGGCCACCTCCTCGACCAGCCGCCGGTGGGCCGCGGGGAGGTCGATGCCGTCCCGGTCGGCGCCCTCGGTCTCGTGCGCGCTGCCGACGAAGACCAGCGCGACGTCGCTGGCCTCCGCGACCGCGGCCGCCTCGACCAGAAGGTCCCGCTCGTCCGCGGCCGGGTCACGCTCCACGCCGTCGTCGACGGTGTAGCCGGGCGCGAAGAGCACCGTCGCCTCCGTCGCGGCGGTGATCTCGGCAAGGGCGTCGTCGAGCCGGGTCGGGGTGATCTGGGAGCTGCCGCCGCCCTGGTAGCGCGGGGTGCGGGCGAACTCGCCGAGCACCGCGATCGACGGGCCGTCGGCGCCGGCCCGCAGGGGCAGCAGCCCCCGCTTGTCTCCTGGAGGGGCGTCGTTCTTGAGCAGCACGATGGCCCGGCCGGCGATCTCGCGGGCGAGCGCGTGATGCTCTTCCTGGTCATAGTCGCCTGCCGTGCGGGCGGCCGCCTGCTCGACGAGCGCGGACACGCGGCCCGCGGCCTGCGCGAGCAGCGCGGGGTCGAGGCGGCCGTCCGCGACGGCCTCGACCAGTTCCGCATCACCCGCGTCGTCGGGCCCTGGCATCGTCAGGTCAAGGCCGGCGGCGACTGCGGCGACGCGGTCGGCGACCGCGCCCCAGTCGGAGAAGACGACGCCGTCGAAGCCCCACTCGTGTCTCAGCACCTCGGTGAGCAGCCAGTGGTTCTGGCTGGCGTAGACGCCGTTGACCTTGTTGTAGGCGCACATCACCGTCCACGGCCGCGCCTGGGTCACGACCCGCCTGAAGGCGCTGAAGTACATCTCCCGCAGCGTCCGCTCGTCGGCGTCGGCGCTGACCCGCAGCCGGTCGGTCTCCTGGCTGTTGACCGCGAAGTGCTTGAGCGACGCGCCGACGTTCCTGCTCTGCAGGCCGTTGACCCACGCGGCCGCCAGCACGCCGGCGACCAGCGGGTCCTCGGAGAAGTACTCGAAGTTCCGGCCGCCGAGCGGGCTGCGCTTAAGGTTGATGCCGGGTCCGAGCAGGACCGCGACGTCCATCGCACGGCACTCGTCCCCCAGCGCCTCGCCCATCCGTCGCAGCAGGTCAGGATCCCAGGTCGAGGCGCTGGCGACCGCCGGAGGAAAGCAGGTGGCCGGCTGGCCGCGCAGCAAGTCGCCGGGGTTGGCCTGAAGGCGCACGCCGTGCGGCCCGTCGGTGACGGTGATGGCGGGCAGGCCGGCGGACTCGACCGGCGTGGTGTGCCACGCGTCGCGGCCGCTGGTCAGGGCCGCCTGTTCGGCGACAGTGAGCTCGGGCGTCATTGGCAGGTCCCCTTCGGCGGTGACTTTTTTTACGACGTGAATTTAAGACGAATTATCCCGAACGAGGGTCGCCGGCACTAGCCCCATCCCGCGTCAACCTAGAGGAGCGGGGCAGGTGAGCTCCAGCGTGGCGGCTGAGCGTCTGCCACCGGGCCGCCGGGTCAGCGGCCGGCCGACTGGAGGCCGCGGGTCATCTAAGCCCCGTTCGGCGAACAGCGCCCGGGCGGCGGCGAGCAACCCGCGGCCCGGGTCAGCGCGGTCAGCGCCGGCGCTCCCGCCTTCTGCGTCAGGCCCGGGGGTGTCCGGTTGACGCGGAACGTCGTCGCCATCGCGCCCCATGCCATGATCATGTAGGAAAAGCAGCTTATAAGCTGCTTTTCCTACATGATCATGAAAGGGCCTCGTGATCATGGCGCGGGTGTTGCGTGGCGGGCACCCCCAAGGCCCGCAGGCCCCCATTGGGTAGGGCGGACCAGGCGGGCTTCCCGCGCCGGAGAGCGCCCGGCGCGGGAAGCCCAGGGCCGTCGGCGCCCCCGTTTATCCGCCGACGGGTCAGGAAACCAGCGTTTTGCGTCGCGCACATATGCTGGCATTGCTGGCTATTGTCCGTTTTGCGGCCCGCGGCCCATGGGAATTGCCGCACCGGGCGAGGTCGGCCCCCGTCCATCGATCGTCCCGCAAGATGGCCGGTCCACGTGACGCAATTGCGTCACGTGGATGCGCGATCTCTCCCGCCCGCGACCGCGCGTGCACGGCCCTGAGCGGCGGAAAGGCATGTCGGGTGCCAACTGACACGCCGCAGCAGGCGCACTAGCGTGCAGGGGGACGGGGCTTACGGTACGCTGCCGGAAGCCTCATTAACCTTGCGGTTACCGACTCACTCTCGCGCCGACGGGGCGCGGGATCACACTAAAATAATGGACGATTAAATTAATGTCGCGGAGATGCTTGCAGCTCGTCGGCCGGGCATTGGCGCACCCCGGCGGCCATTGCGGGCGGAAACCCCGGGCGGGGAAAGGCCTGGCCCCGCGGATTACCTATGACGCTTGCCATCACAGCTTCGCTTCCTTTTCATACGCCTTTCGCGGTAAATCGACGGCGAGGGCGGTGGTGCCCGGCCCGCCGGCGGGGAACACCTGGTACCGAGGACCGGGCACGCACGCGCACTGCCCCGCGGGATTCCCCTCAAGCTCCCCGGAGACTTGTGCATGCACACGATGCGTAATCGGGTGTAGTCATTTGAGTTACGTATCATGCGGACCCCACACTACCTATTGCCTATCTAGCTGTCTAGCCACCTCAGCAAGTCATGTCACACGTTTCCCCGGAGGCCCAGTTGGCCGATGAGGACGAGGTAGTACCACGCGTTCGCATCGACTACGACTCCGGCGAGCGCGTCTACCTGCAAATCGTGCGAATCATCCGCGACATGATCATCAGCGGCGAACTGCCCGTCGGGACGCAGATCCCGAGCGGTGCGCAGATGAAGCGGCAATGGGGCGTCAACCGGCTGACCGGCGCGATGGCCGTCGAGGAGCTGCGCAAGGCGGGGCTGGTGGTCACCAAGCCTGGCGTCGGCACCTTCGTGGCGGCGACCCCGGCCAGGCAGATGGTCAGCCTGTACCCAGGCGACCAGGTCATCGCCCGGATGCCCACCGAGGAGGAGCGCGGCCGGCTCGGCACCGGCTACCTCACGCCGGTCCTTGTCATCACCCGGACCGACGGCCAGGTCGAGCCCTACAACGCGGCCGTCACCGTGCTCACCTCGCTAGTTAACTAGATACGGCGGCGGGCAACCGCGGCGGGGTGATGGCAGTGCTCGCGGTTACCGCTCCTTGAAGGTGCGGGTGGCGGGCTCGGGGGAAGCGGCCAATCGTTGCGATGACTCCCGTATTTCCTCAGCGATCGCGACCCGCGGCGTGGCGGGGACCTCGGCCACCGCCGCGCCGGCCGGGGCGAGCTCAACCTCGGCGACATCGGCCGCGGACTCGACATCGGCCGTGGCCTCGACCGCGGACTCGCTGTGCAGTTCGTGGATGTACTGCTTGCCGCGCAGCAGGGAGGCGACCGCCGCGATCAGGCAGGCAACGATCGCGAAGTCAAACGCGATGTCAAGACCGGTCTGGAACGGTGCGCTGATCAGGCTCGGGAAGAAGGAGTGGCCGGTCAGGTAGGCCGCGTGGCTGGCCGGGAGCTTGCTGAGCGTAGAACCGAGCAGCATCTGGATCGGGTTGTAGCCGAGCAGTGCCGCGAACATGACCGCCGTCGGGGGCAGGTGCGCGAGCTGGCTGGCCGCGGCCGCCGGGACGCCCTGGGCGGTGAGGCCCGCGAACAGGTGCGTCGGCAGCGAGGAGGACAGGCCCAGGATGATCAGGCTGAAGAAGATGCCGATCGACAGGACCATGGCCGAGTTCTGGAAGGTCGCGGACATGCCGGCGCCGACGCCGCGGCGGTCGGCCGGCAGGGAGTTCATGATGCCTGCCCGGTTCGGGGAGGCGAACAGTCCCATGCCGATGCCGTTGAGCAGCAGGATCCCGGCGAACTGCCAGTAGGTGAAGTTGACGGGCAGCATCTCGAGCAGGCCGAAGGACAGGGCGGCGAGCAGCATGCCGCCGGTGGCGAACGGGCGGGCGCCGAAGCGGTCCGACAGGTACCCGGACACGGGGCCCGCTAGAAGGAAGCCGACGGTCAGCGGGATCATCGCGATGCCGGCCCACAGCGGGGTGTTCTCGAAGCTGTAGCCGTGCAGCGGGAGGTAGATGCCCTGCAGCCAGATGATCAGGATGAACATCAGCCCGCCACGGCCGAGGCCGGAGAGCAGGGACGCGAGGTTGCCCGCGGTGAACGGGCGGATCCTGAAGAGGCTGAGCCGGAACATCGGCTCGGCGACCTTCGTCTCGATGTAGCAGAAGATCGCGAGGACGACGAGGCCGCCGATGATCAGGGTGAGCACGAGCGGGCTCGTCCAGCCCATGACGTGGCCCCCGTACGGCTGGATGCCGTAGGTGATGCCGACGAGGACGGCGATCAGGCCGGCGGCGAAGGTGAGGTTGCCGCCGAGGTCGAGCTTGGCGGGCTTGCGGACGCCGAGTTCCTTGAGCTTGCGGTAGGACCAGACGGTGCCGAGGATGCCGAACGGGACGGAGACGAGGAAGACCAGGCGCCAGCTCACCGGGCCGAGCAGGCCGCCGAGGACCAGGCCGATGAAGCTGCCCGCGATGGCCGCGACCTGGTTGAGGCCCAGGGCCATGCCGCGCTGGTTCGCGGGGAACGCGTCGGTCAGGATCGCGGCGGAGTTGGCGAACAGCATCGCGCCGCCGACGCCCTGGAAGATCCGCATGATGATCAGGTACCAGCCGGCGGCCTCGCCGTGCAGCCAGGTGACGGACAGCAGGATCGAGAACACCGCGAATACGGCGAAGCCCATGTTGAACATGCGGACCCGGCCGAACATGTCGCCGAGGCGGCCGAAGCTCACGACAAGCACGGCCGTGACGACGATGAAGCCCATTATCATCCACAGCAGGATGGTGGTGTTACCAGGCTGCAGCGGGTTGATGCCGATGCCGCGGAAGATGTTCGGCAGCGCGATCAGCATGATGGACGAGTTGATGGTCGCCATCAGCACGCCGAGCGTGGTGTTCGACAGGGCGATCCACTTGTAGCGGGAGCCGACGGCCGGTGCTGTGTTGGGCTCCGGGGCGATTGCGGACGATAGGGCGGGCACTGCGGTTCCTCCGTAACAAGGCAGGTCGTTGGGCAGCGGGCAAGGTGAGGCCACTTAGTTGCTTGATGGCAACTAATCATACCCGCGCTTTGTTCCCCCACCGAAGACGCGATGACCAGGCGGTGAACCGGACACGGCGCGACCGGGATGAAGGCGGTTCGGTTTGACATTCGGGAAGGGAAACGGGCATCCTAGGGTTCGTCAAGTTAGACACCTCGTTCGGTGAGGCGTCTTCACGGACACAGGCCACTGATCCCAACCGTCGAGAGACGCTCCGGATCAGGACACCTCTCCCCGGCCTAAGGGGTGAGGCCAAGTGGCTGCGCAGCATCGCTACGCCGTGGAGTGCCAAAGCTCTTACGAGAGAGGTGACCCATCGCCAGCGGCTGCGCCGCATTGGTCGAGTGCTCATCACGTGGTGTCTTTGTGAAGGCGCGCACGAGCGCCGCGGACGAAGGGAGGCGTGCGATGGACTCTGATAGTCCGGGCCGAAGTCGGCCCCTGCCGCCGCTGTCCCTGCTGGTCCCTGGCACACGCTGAACCCAATCCTGACGCGGGAGTCTGACCCCGAAATAGTCACTGATCGTGCCCTCTAGGCGACAAATCGGATTAATCCTGATCTGTGGCTAGTCCGGGGTGCTGTCCTGCGTCTGCGTGTGCCTCAATCCCGCTTTGGTGAAAAGCGTGAAAGGGGTGAACACCCATGACTGCTACGGAAGTCCGTTCCTCTGCGGTACTCGATGAGGCGCACGTCGGCGACATCCGCGGCGCCCTCGGCACCATCCGGGTCGACGACCACGCCGCCCGCACGACCCTGTCGGCCAAGCTCAAGACCCTGCTCGCCGTTGTCGGCCCCGGCCTGATCGTGATGGTGGGTGACAACGACGCCGGCGCGTTCTCCACCTACGGGCAGGCGGGCCAGACCTACGGCACCAGGCTGTTGTGGACGCTGGTCCTGCTGATCCCGGTGCTCTACGTGAACCAGGAGATGGTGCTCCGCCTTGGCTCGGTCACCGGGGTCGGCCACGCGAGGCTGATCCTGGCCCGGTTCGGCAAGTTCTGGGGCGCGTTCTCCGTCATCGACCTGTTCATACTCAACGCGCTGACCATCGTCACTGAGTTCATCGGGATCACGCTGGCCGCCGGCTACCTCGGCGTGCCTAAGGTGCTGGCCGTCGCGGCCGCGGCGGCCGTGATCATCGCCTCGGCGTTCACCGGGTCGTTCCGCCGGTTCGAGCGGATCGCCATCACGTTCTGCGCCGGCTCGCTGCTGCTTATCCCGCTGTACTTCATGACGCACCCGTCGGTCTCGCAGATGGCGCGGGGCTTGACCGTGCCGACGCTCCCCGGCGGATCCGGCGGACTGGCGACCGTGATGCTGCTCATCATCGGCATCGTCGGCACCACCGTGGCACCCTGGCAGCTGTTCTTCCAGCAGTCGTACGTGATCGACAAGCGGATCACGCCGCGCTTCATGAGGTACGAGAAGGCCGACCTGTGGATCGGCATCGCCATCGTCGTGATCGGCGCCGCCGCCCTGATGGGCGCGACCGCCGCCGCCTTCAGGTACGGCCACGGGGCCACCTTCACCGACTCCGCCGGCCTGGCGCACGGCATCGCGGCCTACGCCGGCCATCTCACCGGCGTGATCTTCGCGATCGCGCTGCTCGACGCGTCGGTCATCGGCGCGTTCGCGGTCTCCCTGTCCAGCGCCTACGCGATCAGCGACGTGCTCGGCCTCAACCACTCACTGCACCGCGGTGTCGGCTCGGCCAAGGGGTTCTACGCGGTGTACGCCGCGCTGATCGGCGGCGCCGCCACCATCGTGCTCCTCCCAGGCTCCCCGCTCGGGCTGATCACCGAGGGTGTCCAGGTGCTCGCCGGGGTGCTGCTGCCAAGCGCGACCGTGTTCCTGCTGCTGCTCTGCAACGACCGCGAGGTGCTCGGCCCCTGGGCCAACCGCCGCGGGACCAACGCGTTCACCTCGACGGTTATCGCGATCCTCATCACGCTGTCCATCGTGCTGACCGCCTCGGTGATATTCCCCGCGATCACCGGGACCCAGATCCTCGCGATCATGGCAGGGTGCGCGGCATTCTCGGTACTCGCCGGCGTCCGGATGCTGACTCACCGCCGCCACGCGGCCGGCACCCCGGCGGCTATCGCGGACGCCGTAGCCGAGGACACCGCCGACGTCGCCGACCGCGACACCTGGCGGATGCCGCCGCTCAGCGAGCTGTCCGCGCCCGCGATCAGCCGCGCGCGCAAGCTAGGACTGACAGCACTGCGCAGCTACCTGGCGATCGCGATGATCATGGTGATCGTCAAGATCGTCGAGACCGCGCTCGGCCACTGAGGGCGGCGACCGTCCGGGCAGGCCACGCTAATGCCGGGCACCGCACGCTACAACGGCGCGGTGCCCGGCTTTGGGCGGCGGCGTTTCCCTGTGCTCAGCCGGATGGTTGTGGCAACGGGCCGGTTATAGGCGGCCCGCTGCCACAACCATCCGGACCCGTGGCCAGAAGTACTACGGAGGCCGAGGCAATCGCACGACGCTTCTTGCTGTTATCAGGCCTTGCTGACCGGGTCGTCGATGACATCGTGGGCCGCCGGCTGTTGCCTGACGGCACGTCGGACCGACGGCTACGGGCAATGGTGCGCGAGAAGAGTCAGCCGCGGTCGTTCGGGATGAATCCTGTTTTACAGGAGTTCGAGGATGGTGGCGTTGGCCTGGCCGCCGCCCTCGCACATGGTTTGCAGGCCGTAGCGGATGCCGTTGTCGCGCATGTGGTGGACCAGGGTCGTCATCAGGCGGGCGCCGCTGCCGCCCAGGGGGTGGCCGAGGGCGATCGCGCCGCCGTTCGGGTTGAGCTTCGCCGGGTCGGCGCCGGTCTCGGCGAGCCAGGCGAGCGGTACGGGGGCGAACGCCTCGTTGACCTCGAAGACGCCGATGTCGGCCAGGCTGAGGCCGCTCTTCGCCAGGGCCTTGCGCGTGGCGGGGATCGGGGCGGTGAGCATGATGACCGGGTCGTCGGCGGCCAGGACGGCGGTGTGCACCCGGGCGATCGGGGTGAGGCCGAGCTCGGCTGCCTTCTCGCTCGTCATCATGAGCAGCGCCGCGGCACCGTCGCTGATCTGCGAGCTGTTGCCGGCGTGGATCACGCCGTCCGGCCGGAAGGCCGGCTTGAGCTTGGCGAGGCCCTCGACCGTGCTGCCGCGGCGGACGCCCTCGTCGGTGTCGACGACGGTGCCGTCCTCAAGCTTCACCGGGGTGATCTGGCCGGTGAACCGGCCACCGTCGATCGCGGCGGCGGCCTTCTCGTGCGAGGCGACCGAGTACTCATCCAGCTGGGTGCGGGACTGGCACCAGCGTGAGGCGATCATCTCGGCGCTGATCCCCTGGTTGGGCGCGACCCCGTGGAAGACGGTCTCAAGGCCGGAGCCCGACGGGTTCGCCCGGTTGGGGCCGATCGACGAGCCCATCGGTACCCGGCTCATCGACTCGACGCCGCCGGCCACGACCAGGTCGTACTGGCCGCTGACCAGGCCCGCGGCGGCGAAGTGGACGGACTGCTGGCTCGAACCGCACTGGCGGTCGACGGTGACGCCCGGCACCGACTCCGGCCATCCCGCGGCGAGGACGGCGTTGCGGGCGATATCGAAGGTCTGCTCGCCGACCTGGCTGACGCAGCCCCAGATCACGTCGTCGACCTCGGCCGGGTCCGCAAAGCCGGCGCGCTCGGCGAGCGCGTTGAGCACGTGCGCCGACAGGTCCACCGGGTGAACCACTGACAGGGCGCCGTTCCGCTTGCCCACTGGCGTCCGAACCGCCGCCACGATCACCGCGTCGCGCATCGCGCCGCCCTCCTCAACTTTGAGTTCTCCTTCTTGCCTACCACGCCAGAGCGCGTTTGCCCATTTCGGGGGCGGCCCGATTGACCCGCGGGGACACGCGACATGAACAGCGATGCATGTGCAAGCATGGGCCACCCGGTGTTATGGTGGCGGCGTCCCTTAAACCCGTGAGGTAACGATGGCCCTTGTCGTCAGCCGAGGCCAGGTCACCGGCCCGCGACGGCCTGGCCTGCTACCCGCGGAGGCCACCAGTTTTGTCGGTCGGAAGATCGAGCTCGCCGGAATCACCGCGCTGCTCGGAACCGCCCGCATGGTGACGGTCGGCGGCCCGGCCGGCGTGGGTAAGACGCGGCTCAGCCTGCGTGCCGCGGCGGCGGCCGACCAGTTCACCGACGGCGTCTGGCTCGCCGACCTGGCGCAGGTCAGCGATCCTGACCTGCTCGTCCCTACTGTCGCCGCCGTGCTCGGCCTGCCGCGCGAGGATGACGCGGCACAGGGCGCGGCCCTCGTCGGCTACCTGCGCGACAAGAGGCTGCTGCTGATCCTCGACACGTGCGAGCACCTGGTCGACGCCTGCGCGGCTCTGGCCGACACCGTGCTGCGCGCCGCTCCCGGGGTGACCTTGCTCGCCACCAGCCGGCAGCCGCTCGACGCCCAGGGAGAGCATGCCTTCCCGCTGGCTCCGCTGCCCGAGGATGACGCGGCGGGACTGTTCGCGCAGCGCGCGGCCGCGGTACTCCCCGGGTTCACCGTCACGCCGCAGAACCGGGCGGACGTCGTGCGGCTGTGCCAGCGCCTCGATGGCATCCCGCTCGCGATCGAGCTCGCCGCCGTGCGGCTGCGCGCGCTGCCGCTCGCCGAGCTGGCCAGCCAGCTGGAGTCAGGGATCAGAATGCTGACGGTCAGCCGCCGCGGCACCAGCCCCAGGCACCAGACCCTGCGCGCCGCGGTGGAGTGGAGCTACCAGCTGTGCACTCCGGCCGAGCGGGCGCTGTGGGAGCGGCTTTCCGTGTTCGCGGGGACCTTCGACGTGAACGGCGCCGAGCAGGTGTGCGCGGACGACGCCCTGGCGCAGGCGCAGGTCGTCCACGCCCTGGTCGGCCTGGTCGACAAGTCCGTGGTCCTGCGGGACGCCGCGGACCCGTCCAGGTACCGGCTCCTCGCCGCGCTGCGCGAGTTCGGGGCGGACCGGCTCGCGGAGACGAGCGGGCCCGAGCGCTTCCTCGACCGCCTCGCCGCCCGCTGCGTCGCCATGGCCAGGGACTTCGACGAGAGGTTCCGTGGCAGTACCCTTCTTCGCGACGGCAGGTCGGGCGACGGGACCGAAGTGAATCAGGTGGCCGCCTTCCGCGGACTGCACCGGGACTACGAGAACATCCGTGCGGTGCTCGGCTACGCGCTCGGCGCGCAGCAGCCGTCGGCCGCCCCTCCCGCTGCCCTGGTGGCGCGCTGGCGGCTCGGCGCGGATCTCGCCGTGCGGCTGTGCATCTACTGGCAGATCTCCGGGCAGCTCGACGAGGGAAGGCAGTGGCTGGGCAAGGCGGCCGACCTGTTCCCAGAGCCGGCACCGGAACGCGCGTGGGCGCTCGGGGCCCGTGGCCGCCTGGCCACGCTCCAGGGCGACCTGGCCTCGGCCGTCGCCGACATCCGCGAGTCCATCAGGCTGGCCGTGGCCGCCGGGCACGACGCGGAACTCGCCGCCGCCCGTGGGTACCTGTACCTGAACCTGGCGCTCACCTTCACCGGCCAGTACGCGGAGGCGCTGGCCGCCGCGGAGACGGCGCGGCAGCGGCTCGTGGCCTGCGGCTACCGGATCGGGGTCGCCGGACTTGAGGCGCAGCTCGCGCACCTGTGCCAGCTGACCGGGAAGGTCGACGAGGCCATCGAGCGCTGCGACCGTGGCCTCGCGCTGCTTGGCCAGTCGAAGTCCGCGAGGGCCGGCGGCGAGCGGTGGGTCAGCGGGTACCTGTACCTGGTCTCCGGGCTCGCCCTCGCCCAGCGTCCCGGCCGGGAGAACGCGTCCGCCAAGGCGCTGAGCCGCGCGCTGACCGCCAAGCACGAGCTCGGCGACGTCGTGGGGACCGCGTACGCGGTCGAGGCGCTCGCCTGGCTGGCCGCGCGGCGCGAGCAGTACGAGCGCACCGCGTGGCTGATCGGCGCGGCGGACCAGCTGTGGAACCGCACCGGGCGGCGGCTGAGCGGCGTGGCCCTCATGGAGGAGTCACGGCAGCGCACGGTCAAGATGGCCCGCAGGGCGCTCGGCGAGCGGCGGTTCACGGCCGCCGACGCGCACGGCACCGCGCTCGGCCTGGACGCCGTGGGCAGGGAGGCCGCCTACGAGATCGGCGAGGCGCCTGCCCCTCGCGGCATTGACGTCGACGCCGCGGGCGACCCGGTCGCCGTCGCCGGCGGCGGAGCCGTGCCCGGCCTGCTGACCAGGCGGGAGCGGGA
>JAWWPV010001077.1:0-2840 GCA_033854775.1 Trebonia sp. | reverse complement strand
TGGGCGCCCTGTCGACCTTCTATCGGGAGGCCAAGGACATCCACGACTCCGACGTGCTCGAGAAGCAGATCCTGCGCCTCATCGCCAAGATGCCGACCCTCGCCGCGGCCTGCCACCGCTTCAGCGTCGGGATGCCGTTCGTCTACCCGGACAACTCCCTCGAGTTCGCATCGAACTTCCTGTCCATGATGTGGAAGACGGCCGAACCTCGCTTCGAGGCGGATCCGGTCCTGGCCCACGCGCTCGACGTGCTCTTCATCTTGCATGCCGATCATGAGCAGAACTGCTCGACCACGGCGATGCGGGTCGTCGGTTCGTCCCATGCCGACCCCTATTCGGCCTCCGCCGCCGCCGCCGCCGGGCTCTACGGTCCTCGTCACGGCGGTGCCAACGAAGCGGTCATCCGCATGCTCACCGAGATCGGGTCCATTGACAATGTCCAGGGCTTCGTCACCTCGGTGAAAGAAGGGACCGGCGGTCGCCTCCAGGGATTCGGCCACCGCGTCTACAAGAGCTACGACCCTCGGGCCACCATCATCAAGAAGATCGCGGACCAGGTGTTCGAGGTCACCGGGAAGAACCCGCTCCTCGACATCGCCCTCAAGCTGGAGGAGATCGCCCTCTCCGACGACTACTTCATCTCTCGCAAGCTGTACCCCAACGTCGACTTCTACTCCGGCCTCATCTACCAGGCCATGGGCTTCCCCCTCGAGATGTTCCCGGTGCTGTTCGCCATTCCCCGCACGGCCGGCTGGCTGGCCCACTGGCAGGAGATGCTCGACCAGGACTCGAAGATCGCCCGTCCCCGCCAGCTCTACATCGGAGCGGAGACCCGCTCGTACGTGCCCATCGCCGACCGCTGATCGGCTGCGGCGCTCACTCTGGCTGATCGGCGCTCCCGCCCAGTCGGCTCGCGCTCAGTCGGCTCGGCTCACCTGATCGGCGCTCTCTCTGGCTGATCGGCGCCCAGGCTCGACCGGCGCTCACTCAGCGCTGCGGGCCCGCATCAGCCCTTCCTGAGCCATCGACACCACCAGCTCGCCGCTGCGGGTGAACATGAAGCCCCGCGCCAGACCTCGCGCCCCGTGGGCCGAAGGGCTGTCCATGTCATAGAGCAGCCACTCATCGGCCCGAAAGGGCCGATGGAACCACATGCAATGGTCGAGGCTGGCGCCCATGAAGTCGGGATCGTCCCAGCGCACGTCGTGCGGGGCGAGATGTCATCAACTCACGGGACCGCGTGCCGAATTCCCGTGGCCGGTGGCCGGTGGCCACGCCGGAATCCTCGCAATTCAAGCGCGAGGAGGAGGTCAAAGCTTCTCCAGGTATCGGTGCACGAGCATGACGGCCATGGCGCCCTCCCCGACGGCGGAGGCGACCCGCTTGGCGGATTCGGCCCGGGCGTCCCCGGCCACGAACACCCCCGGGATGCTCGTCTCCAGGTGGTACGGGGCCCGGTCCAGCTGCCAGCCGGCCGGCTTCTGGCCGCCCACGGACAGATCCGGGCCGGCGACCACGAACCCGTGATCGTCCCGGACCACCACGCCGTCCAGCCACTGCGTGAGCGGGGCCGCGCCGATGAACACGAACAGCAGCTGCGCGTCCACGGTCTCGGTACTGCGGTCCGCCGTGTTGCGCAGCGTCAGCTGCTCCAGGTGCCCGTCCCCGGCCGCGCCGGTCACCTCGGTGCAGGTCCGGACGGTGATGTTCGGGATTTCCGCGATCTGCTGGATCAGGTAGTAGGACATCGACCGTTCCAGCGATGGCCCGCGGACCAGCAGCGTCACCGACTTGGCGTGCCTCGACAGGTACACCGCGGACTGCCCGGCCGAGTTCGCCCCGCCCACGATGTAGACGTCCTGGTCGATGCAGGCTGAGGCCTCGGTGAGCGCGGACCCGTAGTAGACGCCGCGGCCGGTCATGTCGTTCAGCCCCGGCGCGCCGAGCTGCTTGTAGGAGACCCCGGTGGCCAGGATGATGCTGTGCGCGCCGAGCGTGCCCCCGTCCGCGAACCGGACGCTCCGCGCCGACCCCTTGACGTCCAGGGCGACCACTTCCCGGGTGGTGAGCACCTCGGCGCCGAACTTCTGGGCCTGCCGCCGGGCTCGCGTGGTGAGCTGCGCGCCCGACACCCCGTCAGGGAACCCGAGGTAGTTCTCGATCCGGGAACTCTGCCCGGCCTGGCCGCCGGTCGCGGTCCGCTCGACCAGCACGGTCTTCAGGCCCTCGGACGCGCCGTAGACGGCCGCGCCGAGCCCGGCCGGGCCGCCGCCGATCACTACCAGGTCGTAGAAGTCCTTGGCGGGGGTGGTGCTCAGGCCGACCCGGGTAGCCAGCTCCGCGTCGCTCGGCGCGAGCATGGACTCCCCGTCCGGCGTGATGACCAGGGGCAGGGTCCGGCCGTCCTCCCCGGCGGCGGCGAGCAGCCGCTCCCCGTCCGGTTCGTCCGAGGGGAACCAGCGGTAGGCCACCTCGTTCCGGGCCAGGAACTCGCGCACCTCGGTGCAGCGCGCCGACCAGCGATGCCCGACCACCTTGGTCACGTGCACCGGCTGGTAGTCCTCCAGCCGCCACGCGTCCAGCTGGGCGTCGATTACGGGGTAGAGCTTCTCTTCCGGCGGGTCCCAGGGCTTGAGCAGGTAGTAGTCGAGGTCCACGACGTTGATGGCCTCGATCGCGGCGTCGGTGTCCGCGTAGGCGGTGAGCAGCACCCGGCGGGCGGCCGGGTACGTCTTCATCGCCTCTTCGAGGAACTCGATCCCGTTCATCTGCGGCATCCGGTAGTCGGCCAGGATCACCGCCACCTCGTCGCCGCGCAGCCGCATTTCCTTCAGCGCGTC
>JAWWPV010001076.1:0-5115 GCA_033854775.1 Trebonia sp. | reverse complement strand
TCGCCAGGGAAATCCGCCATTTCCTGAGCCGATCCTCGCCCGGTGCGGGTTGTCCAGCTTGAAGCGTTTCCCGCACCCGGTCTCGGGGAGCTTTCGCGGATGGACCCGGAGGAGGTCGAGGTTAATGGGCTATGAGCGGCAGTGGCTCGTCGACATGCTGCGGCAACTAGGCCAAGGGCAGGCCGCCGACGACGCCGGGCGAGAGATGCGGAAACTCGAGGACTTCGCCGCACGGCACGGCATCCAGTCCCGTGACGAGCCGATAGACCGCATGGGCGGAAGCCCTGATCCGGCGTTTCTCACATACGCGACAGGACCGACCCTGTCGCGACCCCGATGCCGACGCGCGAACAAGGAGGTTTGCCATGGCGTCAGAGGCTAAGGCCGCGCAGCCGAAACGAAATGTGCTGGAGGACCTGGATTCCCGGATACCAACGAACTTCTACTGGTATCTAGCCGTGCTGGCCTGCATCGGCGGGTTCCTCTTCGGCTACGATACGTCGAACATCGGCTCGGCGCTGGGCTTCATCCCTTATCACCTGTCCAGCTTCGCCACCGGCTACCTCGTGGCCGGGGCGTCCCTGGGCGCGGCGGCGGGAGCGCTGGTGGCCGGGCCGCTGACGGACCATTTCGGGCGGAAGGCCCTGCTGATCACCGACGCCGCCATCTACGCCGTCGGCTCGATCTTGTCCGCGGTCACGGTGGACGCGGGCATGCTGCTCGCGTCCCGGACGCTCATCGGGCTCGCGATCGGCGCCGACTCCGCGATCGCCACCGCCTACATCGCGGAGTTCGCGCCGCGCAGCCGGCGCGGCTCGCTGAGCATCATCCAGCAGTGGATGATCACCGTCGGGATCCTGGTCGCTTATCTCGTCGCGGTGATCATCCTCAAGGTGGCGCCTGGCAGTGCGGGCGGCGCTGACTGGCGGCTCATCCTGGGCCTGGGTGGGATCCCGGCCCTGATCGCGGTGGCACTGCGATCCCATATGCCCGAGTCACCGCGCTGGCTGATGCTGCACGGCCGTTATGAAGACACCGCGAAGGCCTTTGGCCGCCTAGGGATGGACGTGACCGAAGAAGAAGTACGGTACGCGGCGGACGAACTCGCCGGGCAGGAGCGGCAACGCCAGCGGCGGACCCAGTGGACCGTGGGCGTACGGCGGGCGCTGATTATCGTGTGCGTCTTCTTCATCTTCCAGCAGATCACCGGGATCAACGTCCCCTTCTACTACGGCCCGACGCTGCTGTCGTCGTTCTTCGAGAGCGGGAACAACGCGGTCAATGCCGCGGTCGCCGGAGTCGAGGTCACGGCCATCCTTGGTGCGGTCAACGTCGTCGCGACGTACTTCGCCTTCCGGTGGATCGACAAGGTGGGCCGGCGCCCGCTGGCCATCTTCGGCTACATGGGCATGACCGTGTTCATTCTGCTGGCGGCGGCCGGGGTGGCGTTCCTGACCGACATCCCGAAGACCGTGGTGGTCATGGTCGGGTTCTCCTTCTTCATCACGTCGTTTGCGATCGGCGTCGGCGGGACGGGCTGGCTGATCCAGGGCGAAGTCTTCCCGACCGCGGTCCGGGGGCGGGCGGCGGCCATCGCTGCCTGCGTCGACTGGCTGGCCAACTACGCGCTCATCGAGGCGTTCCCGGTCTGGCATAATGCCATCGGGCTCGGGTGGGTCATGGTCTGCTTCGCCGTGCTCTGCGTCGTGGCCATCGGGTTCGTCTACCGGTTCCTGCCGGAGACCAAGGGGCTGTCGGTGGAGCAGGCCGTCCACGTCTTTGAGCACGAGGCGGGCCAGACCAATGCGACAAGCAGCCATCTAACCGAGCCCCCCGACGTCCCGAGCCAGGCCTGAGAACGCAAGCCTCAGCTGGTCTGGGTCGTGGCGAGGTAGTCGGTCGCGCGGAAGCATCCATGGACGTGGTCGTTGACCACGCCGACGTTCTGCATGAACGCGTACACGCTCGTGGGCCCGACGAAGCGGTACCCCTGCGCCTTCAGCTGTTTCGCCCACGCCTCCGCCTGCGGGGTCGACGTAGGCAGGTCGGCGATCGACCGGGGTGCCCGCTCGCGGGTGATCGCGTAGGACTTCGCGACCTCCATCAGGCGCGGCGACGCGGCCAGCATCGCGCGCGCGTTGTCGACGGTGGCCTGGATCTTGCCACGGTTGCGGATGATCGAGGCGTCCTGGACCAGCCGGTCCACGTCCCGCTCGGTCATCGCTGCCACCGTGGGGACGTCGAAGCCCCGGAAAGCCTTCCGGAACGCGTCCCGCTTCCCGAACACGACCGACCAGCTCAGCCCGGCCTCGAAAACGCCCAGGGTGAGCGCCTCGAACATCGCGGACTCGTCGTAGGTGCGGGCGCCCCACACTTCGTCGTGGTAGCGGGTGGAGGCGGTATCGCCGGCGCCGGCCCATGCGCAGCGTGGCTTCCCGTCCGGCCCGGTGATCACGTCTGCGCTCATGATGCCAATGTCCCCATCATGACGTCCCAGTATGCCGCGCTCCCGTTCAGGGCCACTTCGGCGAGCACGACCAGTTCATCCCGCCGGACCGGGCCCGTGAGGTGATGGAGAAGGTCCGCGCGCAGGCGGGCGTGCCCGTCCAGGTGTATTTCTACGACGCCGGCCACGCGTTCTTCAACGACCAGAACCACCTCGGCACCTACAACGAGGAGCTGGCCAGGCTGGCGTGGAACCGGACCGTGGACTTCCTCCGCTCACTCCTGGCGGCGAGGTTATCTCGCCCAGGTGCTGCCGCAGGTGCAGCCGGTTCAGTGCCGCCGTGGCGTGTTAGGTCGCGGCAATGACCTTACGGGCGGGCGTTCTCCATGCTCGCTAGGGGAGCCTGGTCGGTGGCATGGGCCGTATCGTAGGCGGTACGTGAGGCTTGGATGCCGGCGAGGTTGTCGTCGGTCCAGTCCACCAGTTGGTACAGGATCGTGTGGAGGCTGCGGCCCCGTTCGGTGAGGGCGTATTCCACCTGAGGCGGGACGGTCGCGTACACCGTCCGCCGGACGAGCCCATCGCGTTCGAGGTGGCGCAAGGTGCCGCTGAGCATCCGCTGGGTGATGCCCTCGGCCAGGCGGCGGAGCTCGTTGAACCGCCGGGGCTGGCCATCCAGGCGGCAGATCACGATCACCGACCACTTGTCGCCGATGCGGGCCAGCACGTCACGCAGCAGGGCGCTGCTGTCGGCGCGCGCGGGGGTCGTCATGGGTTCCCTCCAGGGAACTAGCGCAGTTGAAACTGCCTTCTTGCGGCTGCTGCGCCAGTGGTCGAGGGTGAACTAGGCGGTATTCATCGTATACCTAGAGGCTCCCCGCGCCGATCGGCTCGGCGCGGGCCTGACGAAAGCGAGATCCACCGTGCCGCAGCACGACCTCCTCATCAGCGGCGGGCATGTCGTGACGCTCGATCCCGGGATCGGCGACCTTCCCCACGGCGACGTGCTCATCCGCAACGGCAAGATCGCCGCTGTCGGCGCTGATGTCGCGTCACGTGCGCCGGGCACGCAGGTGGTGGAGGCTCGTGGGCGACTGGTGATGCCCGGCCTGGTCGATACCCACCGCCACGTGTGGCAGGGAGCGCTCGGCGGACACACAGGCCAGGTCTCGCTGTCCGGCTACTCCGGCGCGGTGATCGCCGGGCTAGCCTCCCACTACACACCCGCGGACCTGTACGCCGGCACGCTGTGGGGCGCGCTGCAGGCCCTCGACGCCGGGATCACCACCATCGTGGACTGGTCGCACAACCTGCCCACGCCACGGCACGCCGACGCGAATGTGCGCGCGCTGCACGACTCCGGCATCCGCGGCGTGTTCCTCTATGGCGGCCCGGGCCCGGACGGCCTGGCGTTCTTCGGTATCCCCGCGCCGCAACACCCCGCCGACGCGCGGCGCGCGCAGGCGGAACACTTCCCTGACGGGATCAGCGGCCGGCTGCGGATGGGCATGGCGTTGCGCGGTCCCGCGTTCACCACCCCCGAGGCCACGAAGAATGACTTCGCCTTCGCCCGCGAGCTCGGGCTGCCGATCTCCGTCCACGTCGGCATGGCCGGCTTCCCCGGGTCGGTGGCGGCGCTGGACAAGCTCGGCCTGCTCGGCCCGGATATCAACCATGTCCACGCCAATCAGCTCAGCGACCGCGAATTCGGCCTGATCGCCGACAGCGGCGGCTCCATCTCCCTTTCCCCGTCGGTGGAGATGCTGATGGCACTGGGCACCTACCCGGCCACCGGTCAGGCGCTCGCCCGCGGCATCGCCGCCGGCCTGGGCGTGGACACGACGACCGGCAGCGGCACTGACCTGTTCACAGAGATGCGCATGGCGCTGGCGGCCGAGCGTTCACGGGCCAACGCCGGCGCGGTAAGCCGCGACGAGGCAGTCGAGTTCGTGGAGCTGAACCAGCGTGACGTGCTCCGGCTGGCGACACTCGACGCGGCGCGCGCGTGGCACCTCGACCATGAGGTCGGCAGCCTTACCCCCGGCAAGCAGGCGGACGTGACGGTTGTCGACATGCGTCCGTCGCATCTCGACGGCTTCGGTGATCCAGTCACCACGCTCGTGATGGGCGCGGGCGCCGCAGACGTCGAGACGGTCGTCGTGGGAGGGGAGATCGTCAAATCAGGTGGCGCGCTGGTGGGTCCCTTCGCCGCGCGCGCCCGTGAGCTCATGCACCAATCTCGCGCGAACCTGCGGGCACAGGCTCAGGAGATGCCATGAGCGCCCAGGCCACGAACCTAACTTTTAAATCGCCCTGAGGTCAGTCCAGACCGGCGCAAATTGCGCCCGGTAGCCGCTCTGAGCAGGCACGATCCGATCGAGGAGTATAAATGCGCACGGTCCCTGACCCCTTGAGGGCCCACTGGCCGGAAATGATCGACGACCAGGAGAAAAACACGGTCTTCCTGAAGCCGCTGGTCACCTCGCCCTGCCGCCAGGCCCGCTGGCGACCGCCCTAGCGGGCCGGACGGGTGAGGGCGGCCCGGCCTGGGCGCCTTTAGGCCGGGCGTTCCTTTTCGGCCTTGAACTCCGCTGCTTGCCGGTTGCGGTCGGCCTTCCAGCTCAGCGCGGGATCGGACAGGTCCCACTTGGCGTCCTTGCGCTTCAGGT
>JAWWPV010001075.1:0-4900 GCA_033854775.1 Trebonia sp. | reverse complement strand
CGGCCCTGGGGCTCGGGCAGGCGCTTAGCGAATCTGTCCTCAGGGACAATAGACGCATGACCGAGCCCCAGCAGGCCATCACCGCTCAGGCGGGCCAGACGCCGGCCGCCCAGGAACAGGCCGCGAGCAGCCAGGCCACCACGGCCTGGACGACAAGCGGCAGGACGCCGCTGCGGCAGTTCCTCCGCGCCGAGACCGGCTCCGCCACGATCCTCGTCGCCGCCACCCTCGCGGCGCTGATCTGGTCGAACGTCGCGTCGGGGAGCTACGAGCGGCTCTGGTCGATGGAACTGACCGCGAGCATTGCCCGCCATGGCATCTCGCTGGACCTGCGGCAGTTCGTGAACTCCGGGCTGATGACGCTGTTCTTCCTCGTCGTCGGCCTCGAGGCGCGCCGCGAGTGGGACATGGGCGAGCTGCGGGTGCGCAGCCGGGTGGCGCTGCCGCTCCTGGCCGGGCTCGGCGGCATGCTCGTCCCGATCGCGATCTACTTCGCCTTCAACGCCGGCCGGCCGACCGCGCACGGCTGGGGCGCCGCGATGTCCACCGACACCGCGTTCGCGCTCGGCGCGCTGGCCCTGGCCGGCGGCAGCCGGCTGCCCGACCGGGTGCGCACCTACCTGCTGACCTTCTCGGTCGTGGACGACCTCGCCGGCATCGCGGTCATCGCCGTCTTCTACAGCAGCCACGTGCGCTGGGTCCCGCTGCTGATCGGAGCCGCGCTGCTCGCGGCCGACGGCATCATGACCAGGCGCGGCATGCGCAACGCCCCGGTCTACCTGCTCATCGGGCTCGCCGCGTGGGTGGCGTTCTGGCAGTCAGGCGTCGACCCGATCGTCGCCGGGCTGGTCATCGGCCTGCTGACCTGCGCCTACCCGGCGGCCCGCGAGGACCTCCAGCAGGCCACCGACGCCTTCCGGCTGTTCCGTGAGCAGCCCACCGCGCGGCTGGCCGCCGAGGCTCGCGAGGTGGCCCGGCGGGCGATCTCGCCGAACGAGCGGCTGCAGGAGCGCTACCACGTGTGGACGAGCTACGTGATCGTCCCGCTGTTCGCGCTGGCCAACGCGGACATCAAGATCAGCGGGTCGTTCCTCGCGCAGGCGTACACCTCCCCCGCGACGCTCGGCATCATGATCGGCTACATCGTCGGCAAGCCGGTCGGCACCGCGGGCACGGCTTGGCTGGTCAGCAAGGTAACCAAGCGCCGGCTGACGCCCCCGGTCGGCTGGGGCGCGGTCGTCGGCGTGGGCACCGTCGCCGGGATCGGGTTCACGGTCTCGCTGCTGATCGTCTCGCTGGCGTTCAGCGGCACCGAGCTCGCCGAGGCCAAGCTCGGCATCCTGTCCGGCGCGATCTGCGCCACGCTGCTCACCTGGCTGGTGTTCCGCGGCCTCAACCGGCTCTCGCCGCGGACCAGGCTGCGGGCACTGCTCGGCACCGCGGCGACGGTCACCGACCTGGCGGTGCCCGTCGACCCGGAGCGCGACCACATCTGCGGCCCGAAGAAGGGCGCCCTCGTCACCCTCGTCGAGTACGGCGACTTCGAGTGCCCGTACTGCGGTCAGGCCGAGCCCGCCCTCCGCGCGCTGATCCGGGCGCAGGGCGCGGAGGGCGGGCTGCGGTTCGTCTTCAGGCACCTGCCGCTCACCGAGGTCCACCCGCACGCGCAGCTCGCCGCCGAGGCCGCGGAGGCCGCGGCCGTGCAGGACGCGTTCTGGGAGATGCACGACATGCTGATGGACCACCAGGGCGCGCTGACCACCAGGGACCTCATCGGCTACGCGGACAGCATCGGCCTCGACACCGACAAGTTCACCGCCGACCTGCGCAAGCACGTCGGCGCCTACCGGGTCGCCGAGGACATCGACTCGGCGGACCTGGCCACCGTGGCGGGCACGCCGACGTTCTTCATCAACGGCAACCGCTACTACGGCGCCTTCGACCTGGCCGCGCTGAAGGAGGCGGTGCACACCGCGAAGGGCCGCGCCGTCATCGGCGCGCGGTGAGACACGCGGAATCGCTTGTGGTGAAAGGATAGGACGACCGAATTCGTCGAGCGAGAGGGCGGTGGCGTGGCCGGCAGTGGTAACTTCGCGATCACCGGCGGGCGCGTCGTGCCCATCGAGGGCGACCCGATTGACGGCGGCACGGTGCTGGTCATCGACGGGCGGATCGCGGCCGTCGGCGGCCCTGACCTCAAGCCGCCGCCCGGCGCGGACGTGATCGACGCATCGGGCCGGTGGGTGCTGCCAGGGCTCGTCGACGCGCACACCCACCTCGGCGCGCGCGAGGAGGGCGAGGGCTGGGCCGGTCATGACACGAACGAGCTCACCGGCCCGATCCAGGCCCACGTGCGGGTGCTCGACGCCATCAACCCGGCCGACGAGGGGTTCCGCGACGCGATCGCCGGCGGCGTGCTCACCGCGGGGATCACCCCCGGCTCCGGCAACCCCGTCGGCGGCCAGACGGTGGCGGTCCACTGCTGGGGCCGCACGGTGGACGACATGGTGCTCCGCTCCCCCGCCGGGATGAAGTCCGCGCTCGGCGAGAACCCCAAGCGGGTACTCGGCGAGCGCCGTGTCAACCCGTCGAGCCGGCTCGGCACCGCGGCCGCGATCCGCACCGCGCTCATCGACGCGCTCAATTACCTGGAAAAAGAAAAAAACGACGAAGCCGAAGAAAAGTCATCACCGGAACGAGTTCGGCGTACTCCGTCCCGCGACCTGAAACACGAGGCGCTTGGCCGCGTGCTGCGCCGTGAGATCCCGTGGCGCCAGCACTGTCACCGCGCGGACGACATCGCGACGGCGCTGCGGCTCGCGGACGAGTTCGGCTATGAGCTGGTAATCGACCACGGCACCGAGGGGTACCTGATCGCAGACAAGATCGCCGCGGCCGGGGTGCCGGTGGTGACCGGCCCGCTGATCACCGCCAGGTCCAAGGTCGAGCTGCGGAACAGGACGATGGCCAACCCGGGGCTGCTCGCGGCGGCCGGCGTCACGGTCGCGATCGCGACCGACCACCCGGTGGTCCCTGTGCACCTGCTGATCGTCCAGGCGGCCCTCGCGGTCAGGGAGGGCCTCGACCGGGACACCGCCCTGCGCGCGGTCACCATCACCCCGGCCAGGATCATGCGCGTGGCCGACCGGATCGGCTCGCTCGCGCCCGGCAAGGACGCGGACGTGACCATCTGGTCAGGCGACCCGCTCGACATCATGTCCCGGGTCGAGGCCGCCTACATCGGCGGCCGCGAGGTCTACCGCTACGAGCAGGCGTCCCGGGCCGGCTTCTTCGCGGCCCCCTAGGGCGTGGACGGCGCGGCTTAACCCAGGAAAGACTCCACCAGAGACGTGTAACGCGCCCGGTTGATGTTCCATGACTCGAGGTGGCCGGCGCCAGGGAACACCTCAAGGGTGACGAGGGAGGGGCGCCGCTGTTTGAGCGTGGCGCTGACCGAGACCGGGACTCTGGTGTCGTCACCGCCGTGAGTGACGAGAGCGGGAACCTTGAGCCACGTGGCCTCGTCGAGATAGCCGACGGCGGACCAGTCGACGCCGAAGCGCATGCTGGCGATCCGCTCAGCTGTCCAGACAAGCGGGACAAGAATTCGCCCGAGCACCGGAGTGCAGTAGCGGCCAACCTGGTAATCGACGACCGCATGCAGGTCGAGCATGGGCGCGTCGAGCAGCACGCGGGCCACCACCGGGGCAAACGGCGAGTACTTGAGGAATGCGGCGACGACGCCGCCGCCCATCGATTGCCCGGCTAGCACGACGCTCCGGGCGCCGTGCGCGAGCGACCACCGCACGGCCGCCTCAATGTCGCGCCACTCGGTCTGCCCTTGCCTGAGGCAACCCGACGGGTCAGGCGCGGTGCCGAGGTCGTTGCGGTAGGTGACCGCGAGAGCAGGAAACCCCATGTGGTGCACGATGTCGACGATGCGGAGCACGTCCCCGCGGGTGCCGTTCTGCCCGTGTACGCCGATGACGAACGTCTCGCCCCGGCCAGGGAAGTACCACGCGGGCAGCGGCCCGAGCGGGCCAGGCACGGCAACTTCCTCAACAGAGATACCAAGCGCCGCTTCCACGTCGCCGAGGAAATAGGCCCTTTCGAGGGCGGCGAGCTGCCCCACCCTGGGAGCCGACCCGGACGTCACGGTCAGCGGACGCGTTACCACGCCGCCGGCCACCGATGCCGCGGCGCCGAGCTGCCCGATGCCACCCGGCCAGGCAACGCCGTAGAGTTCCGGCTTGGACAAGGCCGGCTGGTTGCCGATGGCGAGCAGCTGGCACTGGCCAGGAGAGAGCCCGACGAACCGCACATCGTCGCGGGTGGGCATTGGCGCTCCTGGCGCGGCCGCCAGGGCCTCGGACCGGATCTTCTCGGCCAGGCACCAGCCGGTGCCAGCCAGGACGGCCATCGTGAGACCACAGGCTGGGAGCAGAGCGCGCGGCACGACCACCACTATCACTGGCAAACCCAGCTGAGGGCAAATCCATCGAGCGCGGGGTCTACCGCTACGCGTCCCGCGCGGGCGTCTTCGCGGCCCCGTAGCCGGGCCGGCCCCTCAGTTGAAGGTCCCGGTGGCCAGCACGGTCCCGTTGGCGGAGACGATCCTGGCGCCGCTCACGGACCCGAGGTTCCCCGGGTCCGGGCTGCCCCACGAGCCGTACCCGTCGGCCAGCTGGAACGACCCGATCTTGGTCACCCGCCCGTCCTTGCCCACGACCTGGCATGTCACGGCCTCGTTGCCTGACCCCATGTCGACGGACATGTACAGCCACGTGGACTTGCCGGAGTAGACGAAGATGTCACCGACGTCCTGGTGCGTGGCCGAGAGCAGGCTGGCGGTCTTCAACGGCCCCGCTGCCGAGCTGGCCGCGGGCGCGGTGCCAACGCC
>JAWWPV010001074.1:0-6659 GCA_033854775.1 Trebonia sp. | reverse complement strand
ACCCGTGGTTACACGACACGTCAAGCATTCCGAGGAGCGGACCGCCGCGGTGCGGCAAGCCTGGGGCTACGTCCGCTCAGGGCCCGGGCGCAGTAGCGTCGCGGCCAGCATCCGGGCCAGCCATTCCTGGTAGGCGGCGTCGCTCCACTGCCGCGCTCGGGTGAGTTGCAGGTAGCTGGACGGTGACGTCAGCACCCAGCACTCGTCGGCCGCCCGACCCGGATCGGCGCCGTCGAGCCATCCCGCCGCCGCCAGGTGGTCGGCGAACGCGCGGACGCCCTGAAGGCGCTCGTTCTCCGTGACCGCACGGACCTGCGCGACCTCCGGGTCGGCCTCGGCGAGCACCGCGGCCAGCCCGCCGACCCGCCGCATCAGGTCCGTGACGAACGCGGCGTAAGCCCGGATCTTCTCCTGAGGCTCCGCAGTCGCCCAGATCTGCTGGATGGCCGGCCGCTGCCCGATGGGCACGGGCTCGTCGTCGCCGGCCAGGGCCGTGTCGTAGACCGCCTTCATCAGGCCCTGCTTGCTGCCGAACGCCTTGTAAATCAGCTCAGGCGAGACACCCGCCAGCTCGGCGACGGCACGGATCGTCGTTGCCTGATACCCCTGCCGCAGCAGGAGCTCACGGGACGCGGCCAGGACCGCCTGGCGGTTGCGCGCCGCGGCCGCGCGCCTGCCTGCGCTGTCGTAGGCGCGCCGGGCGGGTGAGTGACCAGTCACAAGAGCCTGCCTAATTCCGGAACAGTTCACTGTATCGAAGCGTTATTTAGATACAGTGAACTGTACCTAAATGAGGAGGCCGTCCATGACAACCCTGCTTACACCCGGCCTGCACCGCCTCGGTGACAGCGTGGTCAACTTCTACCTGCTGCAGGAGGGCCAGGACCTCACCCTGGTGGACGCGGGCCTGCCCGCTCATTACGGCCAGCTGACCGCACTGCTCGCCAGCCTCGGGCGCTCCCCGCGGGATATCCGTGCCGTGCTCCTGACGCACGCGCACCTTGATCACGTCGGCCTCGCCGAGCGGGTCCGGCGGGAAGCCGGCGCACCGGTCTGGGTCCACGCGCTAGACGCCCCGGCACTGGCGGACCCGCGCCGGCCGGCCGCCGGGGCCAGGGCGGAAGGACGGCTGAGCCGGTACCTGCTGCGCCGCCCGTCCGCGCTCGGCGTGCCGCTGCACCTCGCGCGGGCGGGCGCCTTCCGCACGCCCCCGGTCGCCGCGGTCAGCGACCTGCGCGGCGGGATGACCCTCGACCTGCCCGGCAGGCCGCAGGTCATCGAGGTTCCCGGGCACACGCCGGGCAGCGTCGCGTTCCACCTGCCCGCGCAGGGAGCAGTGCTGACCGGCGACGCCCTGGTAACCATGGACTCCCTGGCCGGCAGGAACGGGCCGACGATCGTCTGCTCGGCGTTCACCCACGACACCGCGCAGGCCCTGGCGTCGCTGCAGTCACTGGCGGCGCTGGACGCGGGCCAGGTACTTCCAGGGCACGGCGACCCGCGCGAAGGCGGCATCGGCGAGGCGGTCCGGCAGGCCCAGCGAGCCGGAATCTGCTGAGCACCGCGTCGGCTAGGGGCGCCGCTCCTCCAGCTCGTGGCTGCGGCCGCGGAACTCGGCGACCAGTTCCTCGCCCCGGGTGACGGTGACGTCGTAGATGCCGCTGCGCCCGTACCGGGCGCGCATGCGGGCCTCGGCGGTGAGCTTATCGCCGCCGCGGCCGGGCGCGACGAAGACGATGTCGGCGCCCGCCGCCACGGTGACCGGGCCCCAACTGTTGCAGGCGCAGGCGAAGGCGGTGTCGGCGAGGGAGAAGATCACGCCGCCGTGACAGACGCCGTGCCCGTTCACCATGTCGTCCCTGACGGTCAGCTGGACCCTGGCCCAGCCCGCACCGTACTCAAGCAGTTCGATGCCGAACATCCGCGAGGCGGCGTCGGCGGCCAGCATCGTCTCGACGGGACCGGACTGGCCGACGGGCTGCGACATGGGTCTCCCCGGCTAGATATTTGCCGAACGTTCGGTCAATAATATTGCGGTGCCCGACGGACAGTGGGAAGAGGACTTCAATGACCAGTGTGACCGTCGAACGGGACGGGGCCGTCGCCTCCGTCATCCTGCCTGGTCCGGCCCTGAGCCTGGCCGTGAAGCAGGGGCTCCTTGAGTCCCTGCTCGCCGTCGCCGCCGACGACCAGGTGCGCGCCGTCATCCTGACCGGGACCGGCCGGGCCTTCTGCGTCGGGCAGGACCTGGCCGAGCACGCCGCGGCCCTCGGCAAGAACCCGGCGACCGCGCTCGACACAGTGCAGGAGCATTACAACCCCATCGTCACCGCCCTCACGACCATGCCCAAGCCGGTCGTCGCCGCTGTCAACGGGACCTGCGTCGGGGCTGGCCTCGGCCTAGTCCTCGCCTGTGACTTCGCGGTCGTGGCCGAGGCCGCCGTGCTCGGGACCGCGTTCACCGGCATCGGCCTGACCTGCGATTCCGGGCTCTCGGTGACGCTGCCGGCGGCCGTCGGGATGCAGCGCGCCCGTGCCCTGCTGCTCCGACCGACGACGTTCACCGCCGAGCAGGCGGTCTCCTGGGGGCTGCCGTTCGAGCTGGTGCCCGCCGGCCAGGTCCGCGCGACGGCCGCCGCACTGGCCGCCGTGCTGGCTTCCGGGCCCACGGCCGCCTACGCGGAGACCAAGCGACTGCTCGCCGACGGCGGGGCCCGCCCGCTCGCGGACTCGCTCGCCGCTGAGGCCGCCGCGCAGCGCCGGCTCGGCACGACCGCCGACCACGGAAACGCCGTACGGGCCTTCCTCGCGAAGGAAAAGCCGGCCTTTCAGGGCTCGTGAGCGTTCGACGCAAAGCGGTGCCGTCCGCAAATATCGACATCACCGGTCTGTAAGTATCGGCATCACCGGTCTGTAAGGGCCATTGCGTAAATGTTGTGGGCAGTCCCGCCTGACCATCCATGCTTACCAGTTCTTAGTGTTCGCCTCGCCGGAACTTACGTGCTCATTAAGCGGTCATCTGAACACGGGGAGACGGGCCCCTGGCTGGTTAGGCTCGGGCCCGGCAACACACGAAATGGCTGCGAGGGGCGGGGCCTTTCGGTTTGCCGAACCAGTTAACCGAAAGGACCTCGGCATGAAGATCGCGATCAGGACGCCCGGCAGGGCCGCTGGATTCATCCCCGGCAGGTTCCGCCCGCGCGCGCTCCTGTCAGGGGCGGTAGTGGTGACCGCTGCGCTCGCGGCCGCTGGCTGTTCGGCGCTTGGCGGCACCAGCGCGGGCGGGGCGGAGAGCGTGGCACTGTCCGGATCGACCACCAGCAGTGCGGCGCAGATAGCCAACGGCAAGGCGGGCGGCTTTCAGGTCCTCACCCTGAACGACCAGCGCGACATCACGTTTAATCAGCTTCTCGGCATTAACAACGAGGGCGAAATCGCCGGCTACTTCGGCAGCGGCAACGCCGGCCACCCGAACAAGGGATACGCGCTCACCCCGCCATTCGGCCAGGGCAACTTCAACAACGAGAACTTCCGCGGCTCGGCGCAGACGCAGGTTACCGGGCTCAATGACTTCGGCGTCACCGTCGGATTCTTCTCCACCCAGAACGGCGCCACCCCGGCGGACGACAACAACTTCGGGTTCTGGAGCCAGCACGGGCGCTTCCACAAGGTCAATTTCCCGACCAGAAACAACGCCAACCCGCCGGTCAACCAGTTGCTCGGCGTCAATGACACCGGCTGGGCGGTTGGGTTCTACACCGACAGCAAGGGCAACGCCCACGGCTACGCGTACAACCTCGACGGCCGGTATTTCAAGCCGGTCACCGTCCACGGCGCGACCTCGCTGACCGCCGCCGCGGTCAACAACTCCAGCACGGTCGCTGGCTTTTACACAAACGGGGCGGGCACCACCGACGGCTTCGTCAAGTGGGTAAACGGCCATGTCGTCACGCTGGCGGCGCCAGGCGCGTCAGCGACCCAGGCGACCGGCATTAACGACCGGGGCGAGGTCGTCGGCATGTACACCACCGGCAGCGGCAACAGCGCCGTGACCCACGGCTTCACCTGGTGGAACGGCAAGTTCACGACCATCAACTACCCAGCGGCCAGCTCCACCACGGTCAACGGCGTGAACGACCAGGGCGACATCGTCGGCTTCTACACCGACGCCGCGGGCAACACCGACGGCTTCGTGGGCCTGCCGTAGGTCCCCGCCGGCCAGGCCGGGCGACGGCCGCGACAAATTCATAATTCCAGTTAGGGGAATGCCGCATCCGTTCGGGATAATCCAAGAATTTATCCCGAACGGGTGCGGCTGACTGTTGTCCCGGCTTCGCCATGGCAGTACCCGGGCGGTCGCCCGCGGTTCATGTCCGATCCGCTTGCCCGCGCGCCCCTGATACGGTCGGCCGTGAGCGAGACGGACGGCTGGGAAGAGGCACATGGAATCGCTGAAGGATCGCGTCGCCATCGTCACCGGCGCCAGCCGGGGCATTGGCCTGGGGATCGCCGCGGAGCTCGTGCGGCAGGGAGCAAGGGTGTGCGTCACCGCACGCGGCCCGGAGCCGCTGGCGGAGGCCGTGGCCGACCTTGGCGGGCCTGGCGTCGCCATCGCGGTGCCCGGCAAGGCCGATGACCCCGACCACCGGGCGGAAGCCGTGGCCCGGACCATCGAGGCGTTCGGCCGGCTGGACATGCTCGTCAACAACGCCGGGATCAACCCCCTCTTCGGCCCCGTCATCGACACCGATCCGGCGGCGGCCGCCAAGATCCTCGCGGTGAACGTACTCGCGCCGCTCGCCTGGACGCGGCTGGCGAGGGACGCGTGGATGGGCGAGCACGGCGGCTCGGTCGTGAACGTCGCCTCGATCGCCGGCCTGCGCGCCAGCCCTGGGATCGGCATGTACGGGGTCAGCAAGGCGGCCCTGATCCGGCTGACCGTAGAGCTCGCCGTTGAGCTCGGCCCCGGCATCCGGGTGAACGCGGTGGCGCCCGCCGTGGTGAAGACGAAGTTCGCCACCGCCCTGTACGAGGGCCGCGAGGAGCAGGTGTCGGCCGCCTACCCGCTCAAGCGCCTCGGAGTCCCCGAGGACGTCGCGGGCGTGGTCGCGTTCCTGCTGTCCGACCAGGCGAGCTGGGTCACCGGCCAGACCGTGGTACTCGACGGCGGCGTGACGCTCACCGGCGGCGTGTAGCGGCAAGGACGGAGCCGGGTAACACCGCGATGGCCGCCGGACACTGCTTCGAGCCGGGCCGGGCTGTTCCTGCGGGTGGTCAGCGGGCACGATGTCTTCTGGTCCGCCGCCCGCCCGGCGTCGGCGGCCCGGTGCGCAGCCGCAGCTGGACCTGGGCGCCGCCGAGCGCGGAGGTGTCGATCTTCAGCCCGCCGCCCGTGGACTCGGCGACGCGACGGGCGATGTCGAGCCCGAGGCCGGTAGAGCCCGCGCCGCTGCTGCCCCGCCGCAAGGCGGCGCCCGGGTCCGCGATCCCCGGCCCCGCGTCGGCCACGAGGACCAGGACCATGTCTTCGCCGCGGTGCAGCGTGACGGCGAACCCCGTGCCCTCCGCGGTGTGCTTGAAGATGTTGCCGATCAGCGCGTCCGCGGCGGCCGCAAGGTCGGAGCGCGGGACAGGCACGGGAACGGGCAGGTCCGCGCCCGTGAGGTAGCACTGGCGGCCCTGGTCCTCGGCGAGCGCGGACCAGAACTCAAAGCGGTCGGCGAGGACCTTGGCGGCGTCGCAGCCCCCAGGCTCGTCCGGCCCTGGCCGCCGCGCGGCCCTGATGATCAGGTCGACCTGCTGCTCCAGCCGGTCGACGGCCGTCCTGGTGTCCTCGGCGACCCGGCCGGGCCCCAGCGCGGCCGCGTTCATCCGCAGCGCCGTCAGCGGCGTGCGCAGCCGGTGCGGCAGGTCGGCCGACATTACCCGCTCCGCCGTGATCAGGCCGCTCAGGCGCTCCGCCATCACGTTGAACGCGCGGCCGACGGCGGCCAGCTCGGCAGGCCCGCGCGCGGTGCTGCGCGCACTCAGGTCGCCGTCGCCGAGCAGCGCCGCGGCCAGCGCCAGCTCGCGGGCGGGCCGGGTGACGCGGGATGCTAGGCGGTCGGCCACGATCACGGAGACGGCGATCAGGGCCAGCGCGACACCCGTCATCACCGCCCATGACGCGGCCACGCCGCGCGAGACCTCGGCGGCGGGGACGTAGACCTCGGTGACCGCGAGCCTCCCGCCGCCGAGCGCCACCGGCTGGAGCACGGCGAAACCGCCGGGGACGGGAGCGATGAAGGACCTGGCCGCGGTGGTCGCCATGCGCAGGTCGGCGGCGCTCGCGCGCTGCGGCCCGCCGACGAACGTGCCTGCCTGGCTCGCGGGCGCGCCGCCGGCTGGCTTGTCACTTACGGGGGCGGGCGAGGCGGTGAGGTAAACGGCGAGCTGGCCTGCCGCGCCCGCCGGGGTGCTGACGATCGCGCGGTCAAGGGCCGCCCGGTCGGTGGTGATGCTGAGCACGGGCTCGATCGCCGCCCCGGTGAGCTGCGCGGACGTGAACGCGCGGTCCCGCGCCACGTCCCGGACGATTACCGCGAGCGGGATGAGGAAGGCGATCGCGACCATCGACGTGACCGCGGCGGAGACGAGCGCCAGCGTCGTCCTGACCGAGT
>JAWWPV010001073.1:0-23157 GCA_033854775.1 Trebonia sp. | reverse complement strand
AGTTTCCAAGATCTTTGGCTGGGGCCACGACGCGACGGCCGGGCTGGCAGCCGTTGCGCGGCCCGCAGGAGCATCGCGATTCCCTCAGCTATGGCATTGGCGGTTGACCCGATCACGAAAACGACGGAAGAGCGCCGGGCAAACACTGGCGTAACGGTCGGGCATGCGGCCGTTCGGGTGCCCATCGCCTGGATGACCCATGATCACGGGCGGCCGCCGTGCGGCATAGGATCTCGCCGCCCGGCGTTGAGTTCAGCCGGAAGAGGTGATCGTTCTTATGCGTGCTCGCCTGTCAATTTTGGACCTGGCGCCCATCGCACGCGGCGAGACCGCGCGCGACAGCTTCGCCGCGAGCGTCGCGCTCGCGAAGCGAGCGGAAGAGCTCGGCTACCACCGCGTCTGGTATGCCGAGCACCACAACATGCCGTCCATCGCGTCCTCCGCCACCAGCGTGCTGATCGCGCACATCGGCGCGCAGACGTCGAGCATCAGGCTCGGCGCAGGCGGCATCATGCTGCCGAATCACTCACCACTGACGATCGCGGAGCAGTTCGGCGCGCTGGAGGCGATGTACCCGGGCCGCATCGACCTCGGCCTTGGCCGAGCACCCGGGTCCGACCAGAAGACGACCTACGCGCTGCGCCGCGACCCGCGGGCGGCGGAGGCATTCCCTCGCGACGTGCTGGAACTGCAGGCCTACCTCGCCGGCGACAGCCGGGTGCCAGGCGTGGACGCCATTCCTGGCAAGGGGTCGATGGTCCCGCTGTACATCCTCGGGTCGTCGCTGTTCGGCGCGCAGCTGGCCGGCGCGTACGGGCTGCCGTACGCGTTCGCGTCGCACTTCGCCCCCGACGACCTCGACCACGCGATCGCGGCCTACCGCAGTGAGTTCAAGCCGTCCGCCCAGCTGGCCGAGCCGTACGTGATCGCCGGGGTGAACGTGACCGCCGCCGATACCGCGGATGCCGCAAGCTCCGAGTTCCAGCGGGTCCGGCGGGCGCGGGCCGCGAGCCTGTTCGCGCGCCAGGTCGGCATCAGCCCGGCGGAGATCACCGACGAGCAGGCCGACGAACTGCTGGCGGGCGGTGCGGCGGCGCACGTCGACCACATGCTCAGCTATTCCGCGGTCGGCACGCCGCGCGAGGTCGGCGACTACCTCGACGGCTTCCTGCGGAAGACAGGCGCCGACGAGCTCATTGTCGTTCACCAGGCGCCCGGTATCGACGACAGGCTGCGTTCCGTCACGCTCCTCGCCGAAGCCATGCAAGAGCGTTAGCCGGTGGCGCAAGGCGAGCGTTAAAAGAACGGGAGCCGCGCCTGGCGAGGCCGCCCTACGGGACGATCACCACCTTGACGGGATCTCCGTCGCGCTCCCTGACAACCCGGAAAGCTTCCGCGATGTCGTCAAGCGGGAACCGGTGTGTCACCATCTCCGCGCCGCGCAGCTTGCCCTGCGCGGCTAGGGCCACGGCGCGCTTCACGTTGTTGCCGCCCTCGCCGCGGGAGGTAAACAACGTGATGTCCTTGCGGACGATCGCGCCGAGGTCAAACGTGACCGGCTCCGGGTAGAAGGCGACGACCAGGACCTTGCCGCCGCGCTTGGTCACCTGCGGGAAGAGCGCCGGAACGCCCACCGATCCCGAGCACTCGACCGTGATGTCGGCGCCTTCGCCGCCGGTAAGGCCGAGAACCGCCTCGACTACGTCGGTCTGGCTCGCGTTGATCACGTGATCGGCTCCGAAGCGCGTGGCCAGATCGAGCCGGGACGGCCTGGTGCCGACGCAGATCACCTGGCCCGCGCCGAGCGCCTTCAGCACCTGCACGGCCGTCAGCCCGACCGGACCGGGGCCGAACACCACGACGTCCTGGCCCGCGACGTACCCGCCCGCGACATCGAGCCCGTAGAGCCCGGTGCCCGCCGTCGTGATCAGCACCGCGTCCTCGAACGAGAGCTGCGACGGCAGCGGATACAGGGCGCTCACATGGTGCACGGCGTACTGGGCGAAGCCGCCGTCGACTGTCATGCCGGTCGCCCGGTGCCCCTTCGCCGGGTTGCCGTAGTTGAGGCACGCCGTGTACCGGCCCACCAGGCAGTTGTCGCACCGCCCGCAGCCGCTGTGCGCCTCGATGCACACCCGGTCGCCGACCTTGAACTCATCGACCTGGCTGCCGAGCGCGGCGACGGTTCCTGTCCACTCGTGGCCGGGCGTGAACTCGCCGAACGGCGGGGTCTGCGGGAAGTGCCCGTCGAAGATCTTCAGGTCCGTCCCGCAGGTGCCGCACATGGCCACCCGTACGAGCACCTCGTCCGGCCCGGGCACGGGAACGGGCTTGTCCACTACCCTGATGTCCCTGGGGCCGAAGAGCACGCCGGCTCGCATCGAGAGGGGCACGTCTGGCGTCATTTCCACGCTGTCAGTCATTCCCATGCTGTCAGTTTGACTGGTTGCCATCGGTCATCGAGCCGAGCTTGCTGATGACCGAGGTGACGGGTCCGGTGTTCACGAGCGAGGACACCGACGGCGCGTTACCGGTGAGGATCTTGTACTTCTTCATGGTCGCGATCGTGTTGCTGATGCCCGACGTGGAAAGGCCGCTGTTCAACGGGAACACGCCTTCCTGGGTGAGCAGCACGTCGTAGGCTTTGCCGATCGTGGTGGAGCTGTCACCGGTGTTCTTCGCGACGATCGAGACGGTGGCCGCCTTGTTCGTGTACATGAAGCGGTGCGCCATGGTGACCGCGGTAAGGAACTTCTCCAGCGTGGCTTGATTGCCCGCGAGCCAGGACTTCGAGACCACGTACGTTCCGTAGAAGTAGGTGGGATCAGCCTGGTCGTAGTTGACGAGCACGTGCAGCTTGCTGTCCTTCTTCAGCGCGGTGAGGGTCTGCTCCTCCTGCAGCACGCCGGACTGGATCTCGCCCGCGAGCAGCTCGCCGATATAGGCGGACGACGAGCCGGGGATGTAGGTGACGTCCGAGGTCGTCAGGCCCGCGCCCTCGACGACCATCCGGGTCATCACCTCGCGGAACGCGCCGACCGCCTGGATCCCGAGCCGCATGCCGCGCAACTGGGCCGGAGACGAGACGGTCTTCGGCGTGACCATGTCGACGGTCAGCTTGTTCGCGTACGAGCCGACGATCTGGACCGGGGCACCGGCGGACGCGGCGTTCACGACCGGCTCGATGCTGCTGGCCCCGATTTGGAGGGAGCCACCGACCACGCCCTGCACCACCGGGACGCCGGACGACAGGTCGTCTACCTTGACGGTCAGGCCCTCCTTGGCGAAGTAGCCCTCGGCCTGCGCGACCGCCACATCGGAGTTGGCGAAGCTGGGCACGGAGTTCGGCAGCCCGATCGTGATGCTGGTCATCGCCGTGGCCGCGCCGCTCGTTGTGCCGGACGAGCTGACCGAGGGTGAGCTGCTGGAGCTGCTGCAGCCGGACATGACCGCGGACGCGATCACGACTCCGGCTACGCAACCGGGCAGCACGAGTGTGCGCCTCATCTGAACCTTCTTCTCTCTAAGTGGATAATCGGCGAGCTCTCGCCCGCCGATGTGTGTGACTGGTGTTGCTGAAGTTGTTACTGAGGTGCCTTGCGCCATTGAACGAGCCTGCGTTCAGCCAGTTCCAGGAGCGCCGTGAAGACGACGCCGAGCAAGGCGATGACGACGATCGGGACAAACATCCGGGCCGTCTGGAAGTTGCTGGCGTTCGTCGTGATGAGGTCGCCGAGGCCGGACAGCGACGTGTAGAACTCGGCGACGATCACGCCGATCAGTGCCCGGCCGATGGCGAGCCGCAGGCCGGTCACGATAAAGGGCAGCGCCGACGGGAGGACGAGGTCGAGCCACATCCGGCGCTCGCTGGAGCAGAAGCTCCTGGCGACTTCCACCAGGTCCGGATCGACCTCGCGGACGCCGCGCATCGTGTTGATGAGCACCGGGAAGATGACGAACAGGAACACCACGATGGTCTTCGTCGTCACCGCGAACCCGAACCAGAGGACGATCACCGGGACGAGAGCCACCGCCGGCACCGCGTACAGCGCGTTGACCGGGATGTCGATCAGCGCCGCGACCGTATCGCTGCGCCCGGCCGCCAGGCCGATGAGCACTCCCGCGACCGCGCCGAAGAGGAAGCCAAGTCCGAGGACCTCAAGGCTGGACGCGAGCGCGTGGCCCAGCGACCCGTCCCTGACCATGTCGACGAACGCGACGGCGACCGCCGACGGATCCGACAGCAGGATCGGGTTGATGCTGCCGCCGTAGATCTGCCAGGCGATGAGTATGGCCGCGACGGACCCGATTCGCAGCGTCCACCGCCTGGCCGGCGACATGGGACGGCGCCGGAGCCGCCGGCCGCGCGCCGGCCTGGTCGCCATGGGCGCCTGCGTCGTTGGCACCGTCATGTCGCCTCCGAGAGCGGTGCCATTCCCTGGCGGGCGCGGCGTGGCGCGGGTGCGCTCTCGCGGGCAGGCGCCGCGTCATGTGCAGGCACCGGATCGGCGGCGGGGCTGTTGAGAGAGTCCCACAGCAGCTTCCGCATCCGGGGGTAGTCCTGGTGGGAGCGGATCTCCTGGCTGCTGCGCGGCCGCGGCAGGTCCACCTTCATCTCGAAGGTGATGTGCCCGGGCGGCCCGGATACCACGATGACCCGGTCCGCCATCAGGAGCGCCTCGTCGATGTCGTGGGTAACCTGCAGTGCCGTCATGTTGGCGTTGGCTTCCCAGAGCCGCAGCACTTCGTTCTGCAGGGACTCGCGAGTGATGGCGTCGAGCGAGCTGAACGGCTCGTCGAGCAGGAGCACTTCCGGCTCCGCGGCCAGTGCCCGGGCTATCCCGACACGCTGCTTCATTCCGCCGGAGAGCTGCGCGGGGTAGTAGTTCGCCACGTCGTTGAGCTTGAGGGTCTCGAGCATGCGCCGGACCAGGTCCGGATCGACCGGGCGGCCCTGTACGCGCAGGCCGTAGGCGATGTTAGAGCGCACGGTCTTCCACGGGAAGAGGCCGAAATGCTGGAAGACCACGGCGGTCCGCGGGCTTGGTCCGGTCACGGGGAACCCGTCGAGCGAGACGGAGCCGGAAGCGACCGGGAGCAGGCCCGCGATCGTTCGCAGCAGCGTTGTCTTGCCGCCACCGGATGTCCCGATCACGCAGACGAACTCGCGTTCGGCGACCGTGAGGCTAACGTCCTGCAGGATGCGGGCACCGCCGAGTTCCACGCAGACGTTGTCGAGCACGAGATGGGGCGATGCCATGCGGCCGTCCCCTGGGTCAGGGGCAGATGCTGCACGCATATTGAAGACCTATCTTTCATTACCAATTTCTAATGACGCCATTCCCGCGCGGGAGCTTTGCATATGCAATCCCAATCGCGGCCCAAAAAATCCTATAGGCCTAATCCAATCATGGCCTTGACAAGGGCGCCACTGTCAACCAGACTAGTAAATTTCTTGTTCATCAGCCCGAACTGGATCATGTCCAGCGCCTCCTGCTGGATACGCGTGGCGTCCACCGCGCCGAGCGGGAAATTAGGGACGGCCATGACATCAGTGACCACCTTGGGGAGGGTGTCGGACTGTGCCAGGGCGTTCCTGGCCGCGTTCGGGTTCGTGTCGGCATCGAGCTGGGCGGCTTCGATCGCCCTTACGAATGCGGCGGCCGTTTGCGGATTTTTATCCAGCCACGACTGCGTGACAATGTAGCCGGACACCGGCAGGTTGGACGTCGCGCCCTGATCAAGGTCAGCAAGGGGGGACTCGCCGTACGCTTCCTCTCCCTGGGTAGCGAATGGCTCGCCGAAGAAGGCGGCGGCCCAGGTGCCCTTGGACAGCTCCGCGGCCATCGTCGTGAAGCCCTTCGGGTCGGTCACGAAGCGGACGGCATCCGGGTTGACGCCGTTCTGCGCCAGCATTGCCCTGACGAGCAGGGTGCCGATGCTGTTGGTCGCGTTCATCCCGATCGTCTTGCCCGCGAGCTGGCTCAGTTTGGTCAGGGGGGAGCCCTTAGGAACGAGCAGCAGGCGGGTGCCTGTCGTCATGATGGAGCCCTCCGCGAGGATGCGGAACCTCCCCCCTGTTGCCTCCGCGGAGATATAAGGGGTGTAAGCGCCCGCGCTGAGATCGATCTTGCCCGCGAGCTGTTCGGCGATGATGGCCTGGCTCGACGGGACCTTGACAATCGTTACGTGGAGCCCTTCCCTGGCGAAGAATCCGTCGTCCTGCGCGATGTACACGCCGGCCAGGTCGGCCGAGGGTACCGCGGCGATGGTGATATTAGGGTCTCCCGCCGGGGGCGCCGCGGCAGGGTTCCCGGCCGCGCTGCATCCAGCCAAAACGAAAATCATCGATACAACGGCCGCAGATATTACACGGAAATTACCGGGAATCATCCGTGCTCCATATGGTGATTGATGGGACTAGAGTCACCATAGCGAGACACTATCCGGCAAGTCGGATATTTCGATGAATTTGCTAAGAATCGGACAGGTATTATTTTCATTTCTCCTTTGAGGAGAAATGAAAATAATACCTGTCCTCGCGGAAGGTACGTTGTGACGAGTGAGTTCTCGACCGAAGATCCGTATGACCAGCCAGTTAACCGAAGCGGCTACGCCATCTGTAAGAGACCCGGCTGCGGCGAACCCGTGCCTGCCAATAAAGGGCGTGGCCGGACCAGGCAGTTCTGCTCCAATGAATGCGCCCGCCGGTACCACAACGCCGCGCGGATAGCATCACCGCGGGCGCCGCTGCCGGATGCCGAGAACCCGCTCGCGGCGCTTGACTCGCTGATCCGCCAGGCGGCGGTGCTGGTCCGCGCGGCGCAGGAGCAGGCCGCCAAGGTTGATCCGGTCTATGTCCGGGCGCAGCTCGCCGAAGCCGAGGCGGCCCGGCTGCGGGCCGAGGCGCTGGCTTCGGCGGCGACCGCCAGGGCGGCGGAAGCCCAGAAGCAGATCGAGGTGCTCGCCGAGGCGCTCGCCGCTGCTCGCGACGAAGCCCGCGCCGCCCGCGCGGCGCATGAGGACGCGGAGGCCAGTCCCGGCAGGCTCAGGCGGACCGATCCCGGGGCCGGGCAATCCTGAGCTCGGGGACGGGGCATCGACAGCGAGCGACGAGTAGCCGCCCAACCCGCCACAGTCGGCGGCTAGCAACCGACGGCGCGCTCCGCCACAGCGTGTTAGAAACCCGCAGACCCGGGTAGCCCGTCCTGTCTTCAAGTAATAAGGGGACGGGACCATGAATCAGCTGAAAGCCGGGGGGCAGACGGCTACCCCGGAGCATTCCGCCGGCGAACTTGTGAAGCTGGTCGCTGAGCAGGTCTCGGTGCTGGTGCGGGACGAGATGAAGCTGGCCCAGCTCGAGATGAGCGGTAAGGCCAAGCAGGCTGGCAAGAGCGCAGGCATGCTCGGCGGCGGCGGACTTGTCGCCCTGTACGGCGTCGCCTGCCTGATCGCCTGCGCGATCATCGCGATCAGCCACTCGCTGCAGGCATGGCTGGCGGCCCTGATCGTCGGCGCGGCCCTGCTCGCCGTCGCCGGCCTCCTGGCGGCGCTCGGCCGGAGCCGCATGCGCAAGGCCACGCCGCCGGTGCCTACGGAGGCCGTCGACAGCGTCAAGTCCGACGTGGCGGAAATCAAGGAAAGGGCGCACCGGTGACGGCAAGCGAGCAGCCAGGCGATGCCCAGCAGCTCCGCGAAGAAATCGAGCGGACTAGAGGCCAACTCGGCGAGACAGTAGAGCAGCTCGCCGCCAAGGTGGACGTCAAGGGCAGGGCACAGGCCAAGGCCGCCGCGCTGGCCGGCCAGGCGACCAGGCAGGCAAGGAGCGCCATGGCCCAGGGGCGCGTGCAAGCGGCGCAGGCGCGGAAGCAGGGGGCCAGCGCGGCCCGTAAGCACCGAGTCCCGCTGTCGGCGGCGGTCGCCGCCGGATTGCTCGCCGCGGTCGCCTTCATCATCTGGCAACGGAGCGAGCGATGACCAAGCTGCTGTACAAGCTCAGCACCATGGTGATCAGCGTACTGAGCGGGATGCTCGCCGGGGCCATCTTCAAGCGCGTGTGGAAGGTCGCCGCGGGCGAGGAAGAGGCGCCCACGGCCACCGACGTCCGGCGCGGGTGGCGCGAGGTGCTGACCGCCGCCGCCCTCCAGGGAGCGATCTTCGCGCTGGTCAGGGCCGCCGTGGACCGGGCCACCGCCGAAGGCGCCCGCAAGCTGACCGGCGAGTGGCCCGGGGACGACAGCCAGCCAGAAAAAGCGGAAGAGTAAGGCTGACCGTGTTTCGTTCAAGCAACGGACGCCACGCAGGCGATCAGGCCAGCCCAGGCAGGCAAACAGACGTGATCCCGCCCCAGAGCCGTATCGAAGGCGGCCCGCACACGCCGCTTGAACTCGGCGGAACCGGCTGGAAGCACACCATCAAGCGGGCCATGAAGGAGTTCAAGGCCGACCGGTGCACCATGACGGCCGGGAGCCTGGCTTACCACTGGTTCCTCGCGCTGTTCCCCGCGCTGATCGCGCTGCTCGGCCTGACCAGCCTGGTGCGCATCGGCGGCGGCACCGTGACCAGGCTGGTCGACGGCCTGGACAAGGCGCTGCCCCAGGGGGCGGCGGGAGTGTTCACCCAGGCCGTCCAGTCGGCCACCAGCCGGACGGCGTCCGGCTCGCTGGCCGCCCTGGTCATCGGCGTGGTGGTGGCGGTATGGAGCGCCTCCGGCGGCATGGCCGCCCTCGAGACCGGCCTTGACGTCGCCTACGACGTGGAGGCAGAGCGCAAGTTCCTGCCCAAGCGGCTGTACACGTTCCCGCTAATGCTGGCGACGCTCGTGCTCGGCGGGATCGCCGCCGCCCTGCTGGTGTTCGGCGCGCCGATCGGCTCGGCTATCCAGTCTCACGCCCCGGTCGCGGGGACCGCCTTCGTCGCCGCGTGGACGGTCGTCCGCTGGCTGGTCACGATCGTGGCGATCTCGCTCCTGTTCTCGGTCTTCTACTACCTCGGCCCGAACCGGCCCGCGCCGCGCTGGCAGTGGGTCAGCCCGGGCGGCGTGGTCGGCTCGGTCATCTTCCTGGCCGCCTCGGTCGGCTTCTCGTTCTACGTGGCGAAGTTCGGGAACTACGGCAAGACCTATGGCGCCTTCGCCGGGGTAGCCATCCTCATCTTCTGGCTGTACCTGACCGGGATAGCGGTGCTGCTCGGCGGTGAGATCAACGCCGAAGCCGAGCGCGAGGCAGGGGTTCAGGCCGGCGATCCGCAAGCCAGGGCCGGGGCCGAGCGGCTGAATCGTCCCGCCTGATCCGGCCCGGCCCCTGGTCGGGTCGGCACGTTGGCCGCGCCCTAGCCGACGGCGCGCGCGGCGACCTGGTAGGCCGGCACGTCGCCGCCGCTTGAGCTGATGAGCCCGCGCCTCACCAGCTCAAGTACGTGGGCGGCCGTCTCGGTGACCGCGCTGATCCGCATCCGCCCGCTGTACTGGTCCCACGAGCGGGACCAGGTCAGGTGGCCCGCCAGCTCCCACGAGGTGGCGTCCGGGTTCGCGGCGATCGCGGCGAGGAGCTCGCCGAGCCGGCGCTCGTGGTGCGCGGCGATGTCGTCGGCCCGCTGCGCGAGGCCGCGGAACCTCCACTCGTGGGCAGGCATGATCTCATCCACGTCCAGGTCGCGCACCTTGGCCAGGGACTCCAGGTAGTCGGCGAGGGGCTGGGCGCCCTCGACGGCGGGGATCGAGATGTTGGGCGTTATCCGTGGCAGGATGTGGTCCCCGGCGAACAGCCGCTGCGACAGCTCGTCGACGAAGCACAGGTGCCCGGGCGTGTGGCCGGGGGTGTGCACTGCCCGCAGCCGCCAGCCGGGCACGTCGGCCAGGTCACCGTCGGACAGCTCACGGTCGGGCAGGGCGATGCTGGTGAAGGCCCGGTAGCTCTCGGGCGAGCCCACCGAGGCCGCTGCCTCGTCCGCCGCGGCACCGAGCGTGCGCAGGAACGCTACCTCCCGCGCGACCGCCTGCTCGGCATCGCGCAGGTCAGGGTTGGCGATCACCGCGTGGTCGGCCGGGTGCATCGCGATCCACGCGCCGGACGCGTCGCGCAGCCGCCCGGCGAGCCCGGCGTGGTCGAGGTGCATGTGGCTGACCAGCACCCCGCGGACGTCCTGAACACTCGCGCCGATCGACCCCAGGCCCGCCACGAGGGCCTGCCAGGACTCCTCGGCGGTCCAGCCTGTGTCGAGCAGCACGAGGCCGCCGTCGGTCGCGAACGCGTAGGACGACACGTACCGCAGGGGGTTCCTCGGGATCGGCACGGGGATGGACCACAGGTCGCCGGCCAGTTGCTCGACTGGCGGCATGACCCGCTCGCGCCAGGCCGCAAGCTGCCTGGTCCCGGTTACGTCCTGTCCGGCTGGTATCGCAGTCATGCTGTCCTTTCTCCGGTGAACTCGGCGGTCGCGGACTCCCAGGCGTCGAGCGCCCGCTCGACCGTCCCGCGCCCGGCGGAAGGCAGCCAGTGCAGCGCGCGGTCGAACCCCGCCGCCGAGTAGGCCTCCAGCGCCTTGGGGTCAGCGGGAATGCCCATGACCTGAAGGGAGATGCGACGCTCGGCCTTGGCCCTGAGCTCCGCCGCGCGCTCGAGGATGCCGGAAGGCGCGTAATTCGGCATCCAGGCGTCGCCGAACGCGAGCACCCGGTCGAACACCGTCGGCCCGTCGCCGCCGACGAGGACCGGCGGATGCGGGCGCTGCGCTGGCTTCGGCCAGGACCAGATGTGGTCGAACCGCACGAACTCCCCGGAGTACGACGCCTCGTCCTGCGTCCAGATGGCCTTCATCGCCTCGACCCGCTCCCGCATCACCGCCATCCGCCTGCGCGGGTCGGTGCCGTGATTGGCCATCTCCTCCCGGTTCCACCCCGCGCCGACGCCGAACTCGAACCGCCCGCCCGACAGGTGGTCGACGCTGGCGACCTCCTTCGCGGTGACGATCGGGTCCCGCTGGATCACCAGGCACACGCCGGTCCCGACGCGCAGCCGTGACGTCGCCGCCACCGCCGCGGTCACCGAGACGAACAGGTCGAACGTGTGGGAGTAATGGCGGGGCAGCGCCCGCCCACTCGGGTGGGGCGTGTGGCTGGCCGGCATGTGGGTGTGCTCCGGGAAGAAAAGGGACTCCTGCCCCCGTTCCTCGGCGAGGCGGCCGATGTCGCCGGGCCGGACCGCATCATGCGTCGGGAAGATCGCTACGCCAAATTCCATACGTACCATTCTGGCGCACGCGACTCGCCGCCTGACGCGGACCTCCGGGCTGCGCTCACTACCCGACCGGGCGGACGTCGTCGGCGCGCGCGATGGCCGCGGCCTCGGTCCGGGTCGCGGCGCCAAGCTTGGCGAGGATGTTAGAGACGTGGACGCTGGCGGTCTTTTGGGTGATGAACAGTTCCTCGCCGATCTGGCGGTTGGACAGGCCGCGGGACATCAGGCGCAGGACCTCGCTTTCCCGGCGGGTGAGCGCCGCGAGCGGGCTCTTGCCATCCTTAACCGCGTCCCGGCTGGCGCCGGCGTCTAGGCCCATCCGGCGGGCCAGGTCGTCCAGGGCGGCGCGCAGCGGCTCGGCGCGGAGCACGGCGGCCGTCGACGCCGCCGCACGCCACACGTCGGCCGCTTCGCGCGGACGTCCGCTCCATGCCAGGGCTTCCGCCAGCCGCCACTGAGTCCGCGCGGTCTCGTATACATAACCCGGGCCGAACTCGGCCAGCGTCTTCTCCCAGCCCGCGGGAGTGTTCAGGCCGATGAGCCGCTCGTACTCCGCCTCGGCGCGAGCCAGCCAGCCCCGGCCTTCCGGGCCGAGGACGGACTTCGGCCGTGCCGGGTTCCTGGCACCCTCGCGCGCCAGGTCGAGCAGCAGCGCCCCGGCCGTCTCCTCCGCGGCCACGGCCGTGGTGATCCCGGCCGACCGGGCGGCGGACGCGCGGTCGGCGCGGGCGCTCAGCGCGACCGCCGCTACCCGGATGGCGGCGGGGGAGCGCATCCAGCCCGCGTCCGCGCTGAGCGCGGCCTCCGCCTCGGCGAGCGCCGTCTCCGTGTCGCCGCGCCAGAGCGCCTGCTCCGCGAGCAGCCCACGGGCGATGAACGCGACAAAGACGTCATCCCAGAATGGTTCAAGCCAGGTCCGCCGCTCGTCCGCCACCGCGTTGCCGCGGGCCACGTCGATGAACAGCGCCATCGCCGACAGCACTGCCTCCGGCAGCTTGGTCACCCAGACGGGGAAGTTCCGCGCGACTTCCTCCGCGTCATCCCAGTCGCCGACCGCGTAGTGCGCCTGAAAATGCAGGTGCTGAACGTCAAGCCCGTAGGGTGCGAGCCCGAGGCCCTCGGCGTCCGCCCGCCTGACCCCCGCGTGCGCGGCGGCGACAGCCTCGGCGAGATCGCCGCGCGCCAGCCGCTCCGCCGTCAGATGGTAGGCGGCCCTTAGCTCCACGCCGAACATGGACGTGTCGGCCGCCTGCGTGTGGGCGGCGGTAAACAGGCGGATGGCCTCATCGGAGTCGCCCTCGCGGTTGCTGATCATGCCGAGCGTGACCAGGCTGTCGGCGCCGACCCAGTCCGCGCCTGACCGTGCCGCCTCCGCGCGTGCCCGCTGCGCCCACTCTCCCGCGGCGGCGCTGTCGCCGCTGGCCATCCACGCGAGGGCAAACGTGGCCATCGCCTGCGCGCGGGCCGGGCTTGACGGCTCGGCCGGAGCCTGCTCGACCGTTTCCTTGATTACCCGCAGCGCCTCGGCGGCCCACCCGGGCTCATCCGACTGAAGCAGGTAGTACGCGAGCCGCTCACCCGTCCTGGTACGGAAGTCCGCCGTCGCCTCCCCGCCCAGCCCGGCCCGGATGTGGCGCAGCAGCTGAATCGCGCGCGGCACGTCGCCGCTCGCCGCGGCCGCAAGGGCGGACTCGAGGCCAAGCTCGCCGCGGCTCATCCCTGCCAGCTTCTCCGCGTCCGCCACCCGGTCCCATAGCTCGAGGGCCTGGTCGTAGTGACGGTGGGCCTCGGCGGGCGCGCCGATCCGCTCGGCTTCTTCCCCGGCCCGGACCGAGGCCACCAGGGCGCCGGGGACGTCGTGGCTGGTGCGGCTGTGGTAGGCGAGCTCGGCCGCGGCGCCGGGCACGTCCGCGAGCAGCGCGGCGAACCGGCCGTGCAGCCTGGTCCGCTCCCCGGGCAGCAGGTCGCCGTAGACAGCCTCGCGCAGCAGCGCGTGCCGGAAACGGTACCCGTCGGGCCCGTCGGGGACGAGCAGCTGGTGGGCGACCAGTTCCCTGACCGCTTCCTCGTACTCGGCGTCGCCAAGGCCGGAAGCCGCCAGGACCAGCTGGTCGTCCGCGCGCCGCCCGGCCACCGCCGCTGCCCGCAGGACCTGCTGCGCCGCTTCGGACACGCGCGCCACCCGGGCCAGCAGCAGCGCGGCGAGGCCGGAGGGCAGCGCTCCCGACGATCCCGACGAGGCGGCCAGCAGCTCTTCCGCGTAATAGGCATTGCCCTCGGCCCGGCCGACGAGGCTGCCGAGCATGGCGGTAGAGAGTCGCGACGGCCCGTTGGGCAGGTTGGACAGGTGCTCCGCGAGCGCGGCGGGAGGCAGCGGGCCCAGCTCGACTAGCGCGACCGACGGGAGCCTGCCTAGCTCCGCCACGACCGCGCCGAACGGGTGCCGGCGGTGCAGGTCGTCCGTGCGGTAGGTACCAACGATGGCGACGCGTTCGCGGCGCAGCATGCGAGCCAGGAACGTCACCAGGTGACGAGTCGTCGCATCGGCCCAGTGCAGGTCCTCGAGGACGAGCAGCACCGGGCTCGCGGCGGCGAGCTCGGCAAGCGTCCCGAGCACCGCGCCGAACATCTGCTGGCGGGCCATGCCGGACGGGTCGGTCCCCTGCGCTGGCTCACCGCCGTCCGGCAGCAGCCTGGCCAGCACCGGGCGGGCCTTGACCACCTGCTCGATATCCGGCGGTGCCGTGCGGAACGCGTCCGCGAACGGCAAATAGGGAACGCTGTCGCCGATCTCGGCGCACTGGCCGCACAGGACCGTGAAACCGCGGTGCCCGGCCGCCGTCATCACCTCGGCAACGAGGCGGGACTTGCCCACCCCCGCGTCGCCGCCGACGAGGGCGGTGACCGCGCGCCCGGCCGCGGCCTCATCGAGCAACCCGCGGAGCCGCGCCATCTCGGTGTCACGGCCCACCAGTGCTGCCGCGCCTGACTCCGTCGTCTCTAGTCGAATAGCTCGCTGACCTCGCTTACCGTCACGCTCTTGCGAAGCCACGTCTGGATCTGGTCGAGGTCGGTGCAGGCGTTGATGTGCCTTGCCTCATCCTCGGTCGGCGCGAGACCCCGCACGCGCAGCACCTCGAGGACGGCGCCGCGCTCGCCCTGCTTGAAGCCTTCCTCGGTTCCCTGCTCGATGCCCTGCTCGATGCCCTGCTCAAGGCCCTTGCCGTAGTGCTCCTTGGCGAAGCGGCTATACACGGGCCAGTGCGTGGTGGTCATCAGTTCCTCCAGGATTTCGCATATCTCTCGCGGAGACATGGCGTACCCGTATTCGTAGTATTGCATGGCTCGTTCGGCGTCGAGGGTGGCCATTCCGGCCAGGAACGCGTTCGCGACGGCGGGGTCGCGGCCGTGGTAGGCAACAGACAGGATAGCCAGCGAGGGGTTGGCCGATGCGAAGGCCGGGCGGGGGGCGATGCCCAGGGTTGCGCAGGCATGGGATAACAGGTAGCGATAGCGGGAGTGGTGCGTGAGTGCTCGCCTGCGGCGAGCAGAGCAGGAGGTTCCCGATGAGTCATAAGTACACCCTGATCGTGTACACGAGCCCCGCCGACGGCCGGGAAGACGAGTACAACGCCTGGTACGACGACGTTCACCTGTCGGAGTTCTCCGCGCTGCCCGGCGTCATCAACGGCCGCCGGTTCAAGGTCGCCGGAGCGGGCAAACAGCAGTACGCCGCGGTCTACGAGCTCAGCGCCCACCCGGATGAGGTCATGGCGGCGATGAACGCCGGCGTCAAGGACGGCACCGTGCACATGACCGACGCGATGGACATGGGCTCGGTCTCGACGATCACGCTCGAGCCGCGCTGAGCGCGGCCTAGCCCACGGCTCTCCTCAGGAGCGGTGTTCTTTCTCGTCGTCGAGGTACTCGCGCACGATGTCGTCGAAGGACGCCTCCGGGCGCAGCGAGAGCGCGTTCGCGCGCGGCGTCTCGACGCTGGCGGGCCAGCTGCGGACGATGGCGCCGATGACCGGGTCGTCGGTCCAGTCGATGAGGTCGCTGGCGGCGTAGCCGACGACCCGGTCCATGGCATCGGCCATGGACCGGGGGGTCGTGGCGAGCGCCGGCAGGTTCATCGCGGTCCTGCTGCCCCACGCGTCGTCACCGACGGCGGCGGCACGCAGGATCCCCTGCAGGGTACGGCGCGGCGAGGACAGCGCTATCGGGGTGCCCGGCGGTACCGGGCAGGTCGCACGCAGCCCCGCTAGGGGCTCGCGGATGATCCCGGACACGAAGCTGGACGCCGCCGCGTTGGGCTTTCCTGGACGCACGGCCACCGTCATCAGCCGGACCGGGCGTCCCCGCACGAACCCCTTGCGCGTGTAATCGGCCACGAGTTGCTCGCCGATGAACTTCTGGATGCCGTAGCTGGACTGCGGCCGCGGCAGGGTGTCGTCACCGACCGTGCCGACCGGTCCGCCCGTGTCGGTCAGCAGCGCCGGGTCCGCACCGAAGACCGCGAGCGAGCTTGAGAAGACGAGCACGGGCGGCGTCCGGTGCTGCCTGGCGCGTTCAAGGACGGCGCGCGTCCCGTCGACGTTGACGCGCATGCCCAGGTCGAAGTCGGCCTCGGCGGCGCCGCTCACCACGCCGGCCAGGTGGAAGATGGCGTCGGCGTCCTCGACTTCGTCCATGGCACCCGCCAGGTCCCCGGTCACGGCGCGCACCCGCGGGTCGGCGGCCACGTCGGGCGGCGGCGCGACAAGGTCGACGAGGACAAGCTCGTCGACCGGTGCCGCCCTGGCATCGCCGATCGTGACCGGCTTGGCGAGCAGCCGCCTGGCGAGCAGCGTACCGATGAACCCGGCACCGCCGGTGACAATGACCCGGGTGCTCACGCCGCCTCCAGCCTGCCGGTCACCGGCCAGCGAATCGTCGCCTTCCACGTTACCGGCCGAGGGCGCGGCCGCAATCGTTCGTTAGCATGCGATGGTGATCTTCAACTTCACCGCCTACGAGCTCGACGACGACGCTAACCGGACCGACAGGGACGCCGTGTGGGAGTTCCTGTCGACCGAGGCGTACTGGGGCAGGACCCGTACCAGGGCGGACTTCGAGGCGCAGCTGGCCTCCGCCTGGCGCGTTGTCGGCGCGTACGAGTCGGCCACGGGACGCCAGGTCGGCTTCGCCCGCGCCTTCTCGGACGGCGTGGCCTTCGCCTACCTGTCAGACGTCTTCATCCTGCCGGCCGCGCGTGGCGGTGGCCTCGGCAAGGAACTGGTGGCGACGATGATCGACCGCGGTCCCGGCGCCGACTTCCGCTGGGGCCTGCACACGTCAGACGCGCACGAGCTCTACCGGAAGTACGGCTTCACCGAACCTGACACCAGGTACATGGAACGCCCAAGCCGCCCGTAACCGAACGGAGGACCACACTGTGCCAGCCCTTGAGGGTGTCATCGTCGCCCTGCTCACCCCGGTCGACCGGGAGGGCAAGGTCGACCACGGAGCGCTGCGGCAACTGGTCGAGCGGGTGACCAGCCGGGGCGTGACCGGTGTGAGCCCGCTCGGCTCGACCGGCGAAGGCTACAGCCTCGGCCTTGAGCAGCGGCTCGCGGTCGTGGACACCGTCGCCGGGTCGGTTCCCGCGGGCATGCCCGTCATCCCCGGCGTCTTCGCGCACAACCACGAGCAGGCCGTCGCCGAGATCGCCGCCTACGCGAACCACGGCGGCACGGCGGTGCTCGCCGCGCCGCCCGGCTACTACCCGCTGCGGGCGGCTGAGCAGGAGGCGTACTTCTCGCGGCTGGCGGACGCCGCGGCGCTGCCCCTCGTGATGTACAACATCCCCGTCTACACGAAGGTCCAGATCGCGCCGGCGGTCGCGGCGGCACTCGCCGCGCATCCCCGCGTCGCCGGGCTGAAGGACTCGGGCAGGGACCTCGGCTACGCGACCGAGCTGCTCGACGCGGTGCGGGCGGCAGGCGCCGCCGCGGACTTCTCCGTACTGACCGGGGCGGACACGATGCTCGTCCCGTACCTGCTGGCCGGCGCCCGCGGCACCATCTGCGCGAACGCCAACGTCGTGCCCGAGCTGGTGATCGCCGTTTACGACGCGGTCAGGGCAGGCAAGCTGGACGACGCGCTCCGGCTTGAAGGCAGGCTCAGGAAGCTGCAGGCCGCGTTGGGCATCGGAGCGCCGCCCGCGGCGTACAAGGCGGCGGTCGCGAGCAGCGGCGTGGGGGAGCCGTGGCTCGTCCCGCCCCGCCTGCCCCTCACGGAAGCCGAGACGGCCGAGCTCCTCGAGCGCCTGACGGCCCTCGACGCCCGCTGACCGCCCATGACCCGCGCGTTCACCGACTGAAAGGATCGCCGCCGATGACCGAGTCCCGGCCCCCGTTCCCGCCTTTCGACCTGGCGGCCGCGCTGAAGAAGGTGCAGGCCGCCGAGGACGCATGGAACACCCGCGACCCAGAGAGGGTGTCCCTGGCTTACACGCCGGACTCGGTCTGGCGCAACCGCGACACCCACGTCGTCGGCCGCGAGCAGATCGTCGAGTTCCTCACCCGCAAGTGGGAAAAAGAGCTCGACTACGCGCTGCGCAAGAACCTGTGGAGCTTCGGCGACAACCGCATCGCCGTCCGCTTCCAGTACGAGTCCCAGGACGCCGCGGGCCAGTGGTGGCGCAGCTACGGCAACGAGCTGTGGGAGTTCGCGCCGAACGGCCTGATGAGCCGCCGCGAGGCGTCCATCAACGACCGCAGGATCGGCGCGGACGAGCGCCGCATCTTCGGCCCGCGTCCCGAGTCCGAGCACGGCCTCGACTTCCCCCTCTGGTGACCGAAAAACCTATGGCTTCTGACCACTGAAGTTCTCCGGCGACGACGGCTAGTGCCGTGTTCATCTCATTGGGGTGATGCCGTCAAGGTTCGGTGGTGCTTGGCTGGCAACAGCACCAGGGAGATACCGTGGTGGGTTTCCGGCTGGCAGCGGCATGTCGCTGCGGCCCGGAAGGAGAGGCCATGCCGGTGACAACGGAGCGCGGTGCGGCGGCAGAGTCTGTCGCGCATGCAGTTCCCCGGCAGTCAGCGCGGACCGGGGCGGCGGAGCGTCTAAGCCGAGCGGACCGGACGGCGCGGGGAAAGGATGCCAGGGCGGTGGCCCCGCTGGAATCGCACGCGGAGTTCCGGCCGGGCCGGGGGCGGGATCCGGTCGGGCTGCTGCTGGGCCAGGCGGCGTCGCGGGTGCCGGAATTGGTGCCGGTCCGGCACGGGCGGATGCTGGTGTCGCCGTTCACCTACTACCGGGGCGCAGCGCTGCCGATGGCCGCGGACCTGGCCGGCACGCCCGCCGCGGGGCTGAGGGTGCAGGTGTGCGGGGACGCCCACTTGTCGAACTTCGGCGCGTTCGCCTCGCCCGAGCGGACCCTGGTCTTCGACGTCAACGACTTCGACGAGACCCTGCCGGGGCCGTTCGAGTGGGACGTCAAGCGGCTGGCCGCGAGCCTGACCGTGGCCGGACGGGACAACGGGTTCACCGCCAAGGCGTGCCGCAAGATCGTCCTGGCGGCGGCCGAAGGCTACCGCACCGCGATGCGGGAGTTCGCGGACCAGCCCTTCCTGGACGTGTGGTACGCGCGCTTGGACGTCGAGCCCGCCATCAGCGAGATCAGGTCCCAGATCAAGGCCAAGAGGCTCAAGGAGCTCGAGAAGCTGCTGGCCAAGGCCCATACCAAGGACAGCACCTCAGCGCTGGCCAAGCTCACCGCGGAGGTCGACGGCCAGCGGCAGATCATCAGCGACCCGCCGACCATCGTCCCGATCGAGGAGATCTTCGCCGACATCCAGGCCGACGCGATCTACGAGCAGGTCCGCGCCGTGATGAGCAAGTACCGGCGCAGCTTGCAGTCCGACCGGCGGCACCTGCTCAGCGAGTTCACCCTGGTCCACGTGGCCCGCAAGGTCGTCGGGGTGGGCAGCGTCGGCACCCGGGCCTGGATCGTGCTGATGGACGCCGCCGACGGCGTCGAACCGCTGGTCCTGCAGGCCAAGGAGGCCCAGCCGTCGGTCCTGGCGGAGTTCGCCGGGCGCAGCCAGTACAAAAACGAGGGCGAGCGCGTAGTCGCCGGGCAGCACCTGATGCAGGCGCAGAGCGATATCTTCCTCGGCTGGACTCGCATCACCGGCCCCGACGGCGTCGACCGTGATTTCTACGTCCGCCAGCTGCGGGACTGGAAATTCTCCATGCCCATCGAGGTGATGGTCCCCGCCGGCATGACGGTGTACGCGCGGTTGTGCGGGTGGACCCTGGCCCGGGCTCATGCCCGCTCCGGCGACCGCGTCGCCCTGGCCGCTTACCTCGGCGGCTCGGCCAAGTTCGACCATGCCATCGCCGACTTCGCCGAAACCTACGCTGACCAGAACGAGCTCGACTACGCCGCGTTCCAGGCCGCCGTTAAAGACGGCAAAGCCGAAGCCATTACCGGAACCTGAGACGGCACCGATATGTCACGCCTGCGACGGATGGCCGGTGATGCCATCTCGCGAAGAGTTCCCGGGCCGCTCGCGGTGATCCGGTGGATGGCGTCGGCGCCGGCCGAACGCGTGATGGGTGCGTTCCGTCATGCCTGTCTGGTGCCGTCGTGACGGAAAGCCCGTCCAGACCGGGCGCAGCGGCGCGGGCGATGATTCTGCCGCTGGCGCTGGCGCAATTCATCGCCAGCTACGCGGCCACGAACATGAACGTGGCCATCGGCGCCATCGCCAAGGATCTAGGCACGACGGTGAGCGGGGTGCAAACGGCGATCACGCTGTTCACCCTGACGATGGCGGCCTTGATGATTCCTGGCAGCAAGCTGACTGACATCTGGGGCCGCAAACGGTGCTTCGTGCTCGGCCTGGCGGTCTACGCGGTCGGGGGGCTGCTGGCGGCACTGTCACAGGGACTGCCCCTGCTGGTGGTGGGCTACTCGGTGCTGGAGGGCGTGGGCTCGGCGCTGATGATTCCGCCCATCTACATCCTGGTCACCGTGACCTTCCCCGACGTCAAGTCGCGCGCCCGCTACTTCGGGGTGGTCAGCGGCGCGGGCGGCCTGGGCGCCGCCGCCGGGCCGCTGATCGGCGGGCTGGTGACCAGCGCGATCAGCTGGCGTGCCTCGTTCGGGCTGCAGGTCCTGGTCGTGGCCTGGATCGTCGTGCTCGCCCGCAAGATCACCGACCCGGTCCGGTCCGGGCCTGCGCCGCGGTTCGACCTGACCGGGGCGGTCCTGTCCGCGGCTGGCCTGTTCTTCGTGGTGCTCGGACTGCTGCAGTCGCGGACCTACGGGTTCGGCCAGTCACGCCAGGACTTCGCCATCGGCAGCACGGTGGTGATACCGAAGGGCTCGGTCTCCCCGGTGTGGCTGTACGTGGCGATCGGCGCGCTGTTCCTGCTGTGGTTCTTCCTGCACGTCCGGTCCAGCGAGAAAAAGGGCAGGGACGTGCTGCTGCCGCTCCGGCTGTTCCGCAACAAGGTCGCCAACCTGGGGCTGGGCACCCAGACCATCCAGTGGCTCATCCTGCAAGGATCCTTCTTCGCCGTGTCGGTGTACCTCCAGGAAGTCAACCACTACAGCCCGATCCAGACCGGCCTGATGCTCACCCCGGCCACGATCGGGATCCTGGCCGCCTCGGCCGCCGCCGGGCGGTTCGCCCGGCGGCACCCGCAACGATGGCTGATCATCGCCGGGTTCCTGGTTGCCGCCGTCGGCATGATCCTCCTGCTGGTCCTGGTGCGGGCACACGCGGGCATCTGGCGGTGGATACCCGGGCTGCTCCTGTTCGGCGCCGGGGTCGGGACCATGCTGACCTCCTCGGTCAACGTGGTCCAGTCCAGCTTCCCCGACAAAGACCAGGGCGAGATCTCCGGCCTGTCCCGCAGCGTCTCCAACCTGGGCTCCTCGCTCGGCACCGCCTTGGTCGGCTCGGTCCTGGTCGCCGTCAAGCTGCCCGAGGGCAGGCCATTTGCCGTGGCCCTCACCATGATGCTGGTCATCACCTTGATCGGCCTGGTCATCGCGCTCCTCATCCCCCGTCGGCCCGTCGGGGGATCAGAACCGGCATCCGCAGGCGGGGCGCCTGCGCCAGAAACGCTGGGCAGCCAAGCGCTGTAGCCTCGTCCGACTAACGCCGCAGAAAATCGGCCGTAGGAACAGCAGGTGCCGACTTCCTAGGGAAAGCGGCGCGGACCCGCGGCGGACCGCCTCAACCTGCGGGCTGCTCTTTTGTGGCTCGCCCCAAGCGAAGTCCGGGCCTGTCGACGGGGGCCGGTGGACGGCGACATCATGGTCCGGTGAAGGTCACCGGCTTCGAAGTCTTCCCCGTCGTCTGCCCGCCGCCGTTCCGCGGCGGGCGCAGCTGGCTGTTCGTGCGGCTTGACACTGACAGCGGTACGCACGGCTACGGCGAGATGATGCTGCTCGGCACCGGCTTCCGGCTCCCCGTGCTCGCCACGATGATGGCCGACCTCATTGAGCAGGCCGTCATCGATCACGACCCGTACGACACCGAGATGCTCTTCGACAAGGTGTACGGGCGGGCGGGCTACAGCCATTACCCGGAGCTGACCAAGCTAGGGATACTCAGCGCGATCGAGATGGCCTGCTGGGACATCATCGGCAAGGACTGCGGGCAGCCGGTGTACAAGCTGCTCGGCGGCGAGATGCGCGACCGCGTCCGCACCTACACCTACATCTACATCTACGACGACCCCGCGGCCCGCAAGGACAATGGGAGCCCGCTCAGCCGCGAGGTGTGGCTCAACCCGGCCTACGCCGCGTCACGGGCACGGCATTACGCCGACCTGGGCTTCACCGCGATCAAGGTCGACCCGTTCTCGCTGACGCTGTCCCATGATCAGAGCCTCGGCCAGAACGTCCCGCTCCAGTTCTCCCTGTCGGCGGCGGACACCGCCGAGCGGGTCATCGGCGCCATCCGCGACGAGGTGGGGACCGCCTGCGACATCATCATCGGCACGCACGGGCAGATGACCGCGGCGGGGGCGCTGCGGATCGCCAAGCGCCTGGAGAAGTTCGATCCCCTCTGGTACGAGGAGCCGTGCCCGCCGGAGAACATGAAAGCGCTGGCCGAGGTGGCGCGGGGCACCACGATCCCGATCGCGACCGGCGAGCGGCTGACAACCAAGTTCGACTTCGCGCGCCTCATCGAGCACCGCGCCGCGGCGATCTTCAACTTCGACGTGGGCCAGGTGGGCGGCATCGGCGAGGCCAAGAAGATCGCGAGCATGGCCGAGGCGCACTACGTGCAGGTCGCGCCGCACGTCTACGGCGGGCCGCTCATCGCCGCGGCGGCGCTGCACATGTCCCTGTGCAGCCCCAACTTCCTCATCATGGAGGCGGTTGAGCGCTTCGACGGGGTGCACGCGCAGTTCGTCGAGTCCTCGTTCGAATGGCACGACGGGTACCTGATGCCGCCGCGGCGTCCCGGGCTCGGCTTCGAACTGCGCGAGGACGTGGCCAGGAGCCACGCGCCGCGGGGGCCGCAGCCGGGCACCATCCGTTCGTACTGAGAAAGCCTCGCTCACCCGATCTTGCGGACCCGCCACGCGCATGCCCCGGCCAACAGCAGGGCGGCCGCGAGGAACACGCACAGTTCATACCATTGCAACGGCCAGTACCGGCTCGCCGGCTGGTAGGTAACTACCTCGTGATACGTGGCCGCGAGGCGAGCGACGCAATCGTGCATCGCGGTCACCACGCTCTGCGGCGCCTTCACGGGGCCGGAGCCGCCAGTACCGGGGGTACCGCCCGCCCCGCGGCCGCCGATGCCCGGACACGTCCTGTCTAGTGCGCTCGTGGTCAGACCGTTGCCTGTTCTGTCCACGATCGCGATCGAGGTCACCCACGCGTTCGGGAGGCCAGGTG
>JAWWPV010001072.1:0-9510 GCA_033854775.1 Trebonia sp. | reverse complement strand
GGAGCCGCTCCGGATTAGAACGCGCTGACGCCAGTCTCGGCGCGGCCGATGAGCAGCTTCTGGATCTGGCTGGTCCCCTCGTAGAGCGTCATCACGCGGGCGTCGCGCATGAACTTCTGCACCGGGTACTCGTCGATGTAGCCGTAGCCGCCGAAGGCCTGGATCGCGAGGTTAGCGGCCTTGACCGCCTTTTCCGAGGTGAAGTACTTGGCCTTGGACGCCTCCGTCCCGAACGGCAGCCCGCGGTCGATGAGGTCGGCGGCCCGCCAGGTGAGCAGCCGTGAGGCGTCGGTGTCGACGGAGATCTCGGCGATCATGTCCTGGATCAGCTGGAATCCGGCCAGCGGCCGGCCGAACTGGGACCGGCTGCCCGCGTACTCGACGACCGCTTCCAGGCAGGCCTGGCTGATGCCCGTGCAGCCGGCGGCCACCGACACCCGGCCCTTGTCCAGGGAGTGCATGGCGATCTTGAAGCCCTCACCCTCGGCGCCGAGCAAGGCACTGCCAGGCACGCGGACATCGGTGAAGGTTAGCTCGGAGGTCACCTGCCCGCGGAGTCCGAGCTTGCCGTGGATCTCGGTCCGGCCGAACCCTGGCGTGCCGGTGGGGACAAGGAACGCCGAGATCCCACGGGGGCCGGGGGCGCCGGTGCGGGCGAACACAACGCAGACATCGGCCCAGCTGCCGTTGGTGATGAAGATCTTCGTGCCGTTGACGATCCAGTCGTCACCCGACCGGTCCGCCCTGGTCTTGAGGTTCCCCGCGTCCGAGCCGTGGTCTGGCTCGGTGAGAGCGAAGCAGCCGAGCTTCGTCCCTGACGCGATGCCGGGCAGCCACTCCTGCTTCTGCTCCTCGGTGCCGTGCGACAGGACGCTCTTGCCGAACAGGCCCATGGAGACGGAGACGATGCCGCGCACGGCGGAGTCCGCGCGGCCCAGTTCCTCCATGCCGATGCAGTAGGTGATGTAGTCACCGCCGAGGCCGCCGTACTCCTCCGGGATGGTCAGGCCGAAGAACCCAAGCTCGCCGAGCTTGCCGATGATCGCGGGATCGACGGACTCGCGGCGGTCCCACTCAGCCCGGTACGGGACTACCTCCTTGCTGAGGAACTCGCGGGCGGCCTGCTTGAACCGGAGCTGGTCTTCGGTCAGGGCAAAGTCCACGCTGCCGCCTCCTTGGTGATTCCGGTGCTGACTCGAGTGACGGTTCCCATCATGACTGCCACGACCCGAACGCGCGTAGCCGGAGCGGCAGAGCCCGCAGTCGTTCGGAATAACTGGAGGTCGTCGCGGGCCTGCCGTGGTAGCCAGACCGCGGTGCCGCCTGATGGCGGCTCGAACGAGCGCTTGACGTAGCTGATCAAGCGCTTCGCCCCTTCATGCTCGGTGTCGGCGCGCCAGATCAGGGACCAGGGGTAAAGGGGCACCGGGTCGGCAAGGGGAAGGCGGACCAGTCCCAGGTTGCCTGGCCAGCCGATCCGGCTCCGTTCCCCGACGAACGTGGCGAGCGACCGGGACGCCGCGACGGCGTCAAAGACTGACTCAGTGCCGACCGCGTAGCCGGTGGGGTCGATGTCGAGGCTGAACGCCGCGGCGAAGTCCAGGAAGAAGGTCTCCCACTCGCTGCCCGCGACAATGCCGGGCACCCAGGCCCGGTAGCGGGCGAGTTCTTCCGGCCGTACGCTGCGCGACCGGGCGAGCGGGTGCCGTACGCCGACGATGACGTGCGTGGGCTCAAGGCGGGCGTAGGTCCGTGCGAGGCGCTGGTCGAGTTCGCCCGGCACGTCCCTCAGGTAGGCGTAGCCGGCGTCGATCTCGCCAGCCAGCAGGGACCGGCAGGTGCCCGCCGCGCCGCCGCCGATTATCATCTCGACGGCGGCCGCCGGGTTTTCCTGGCAGAAGTCGCGCAGGAGGTCCGCGGCACCGCTGCCGCGGGCGAGTACATCGACCCGGAGCGGCCGGGTCCCTGGCTGAACCGAGGCGAACGCCGCGCCCACCGCGGCCAGGATCGCGCCGGCGTGGGGCAGGAAGGAACGGCCATCCTGGGTGAGCGCGGCACCGGACGGCGTCCGCTTGAAGAGGGCCGTGCCAAGCTCCGCCTCCAGGGCGGCGATCCGCTTCGAGACGGCCTGCTGGCTGACATCAAGGCGGTCGGCGGCGAGCTGGAACTGGCCTTCGTCCGCGACGGCCACGAATGCCCTGACGGCTTCGATGTTCATGGCTTCCTTATACAACTAATCGCTGTACCAGCTCTTCCCCTTGTTGTTTGATCCAGCAGAAAGACATGGCTGTAATTAGCGAGTGCACATCCAAAGGTTGGGCAGGCGGTCGCTGGGGCGGCAGTTCGGGTGGCTGTGGGCGGCGTTCGCCGTCAGCGCCTACGGGTCAGGGATCGGGTTCGGTGCCTTCCCCATCATCGCGGTCCGGGTGCTGCACGCCGGTTCCATCGAGGTGTCGGCCCTCTCGGCGGCGGGGCTCGCCGTCGGCGCCGTGGTGGCGGTGCCACTCGGCCCGTGGGTAGAGTTCCGGCGCAAGCGGCCGGTGATGATGGCGATGGACCTCACCCGGTTCGCCACGCTCATGACCATCCCGGCCGCGTACGCGCTCGGGTGGCTCAGCTTCGCTCAGCTCCTCGTCGTCTCGATCGTCGTGGCCGCGGCCAAGATCACGTTTACCGCGGCGAGCGGCGCGAACATCAAGGCCCTGGTGAAGCCGGCGGACCTGCTGGTCGCCAACAGCCGGTTCGAGTCGACCACCTGGTCCGCCCTGGTGGTCGGCCCGCCGCTCGGGGGTGCCGCCGTCGGGCTCATCGGGCCGGTGACGACCGTGCTGGCGGACGCGGTCAGCTACCTGCTGTCGGCCTGCGGGGTCGCGTTGATCGGTGGCGGGGAGCAGCGTCCGCAGCGGCCGCTGACCTCGCGGCACCGGGCTGCCGAGCTGCTTGACGGCTGGCGGCACATCCTGGGTAGCCCGGCGCTGCGCCCGGTATTTTTCAACCGGCTGCTGGTCGGCGGCCTGATCCTGGCGGCCGAACCGGTGCTCGTGGTCCTGATGCTCGGGCAGCTCAAGTTCGCGCCCTGGCAGTACACCCTCGCGTTCGGCGTGCCCTGTATCGGCGGGTTCATCGGGTCCCGGCTGGCCAGTCCGCTCGTCACCCGGTTCGGGCGGCACCGGATCATGCTGGTCGTCGGGACGCTGTCGGCCTGCTGGCCCATCGGCCTCGCGTTCACGGGGCCGGGCATGGGCGGCGTCGTCCTCGTCATCGGCGTCCAGTCCGGGCTCGTCCTCTGCATGGGGGTGTTCAACCCGGTGAGCGCCACCTACAAGCTCGACCACACGGAAAAGCACCTCGTCGCCCGGGTCCTCGCCGCCTGGTCGGTGTCGACCAGCCTCGTCACCGCCGCCCTGACCGCGATGTGGGGAGTGCTCGCCAGTCTCACCAGCCCGCGCATCGCGATCGCCGTCGCGGGCATCCTGCTCCTGGCCACCCCGCTCCTGCTCCCGCGCCGCGACCACGCGCCACCGCAGGACCTTGCCGTCCCGTCTCCCCGGGTTAGCATGACGAACTGAAGCCGGACCTGGCGATCTCGCTCCACCGGGAGTAGGTTCTGCTGGCATGACCGACCTCCCCGGCCTCGACCTGGCGCGGTTCGCCACCTGGTTCGACGGCGTCTGCCCCGGCGAGATCGGCGGCCCGCTGCACGGGCGGCTGGTCGCTGGCGGCCGGTCGAACCTGACCTACGAGGTCAGCGACGGCACCCGGAGCTGGGTGGTGCGCCGTCCGCCCCTCGGCCACGTCCTCGCCACCGCCCACGACATGGAGCGCGAGTACCGGGTGATCACCGCGCTGCGCGACACCAGCGTGCCTGTCCCGCTGACCTACGCCCTGTGCGCGGACCCGGACGTGCTCGGCGCGCCGTTCTACGTGATGTCCGATGTGGACGGGATCGTCTACCGGACGGCCGACCAGCTGGCCGCGGTCGGGCCCGCCCGGGCCCGGGTTATCGCGGAGCGCCTGATCAGCACGCTCGCGCAGCTGCATGCGGTGGTTCCGGAGGAGGTGGGGCTGGCGGACTTCGGGCGCCCGCAGGGCTTCCTCGCCAGGCAGGTGCGCCGTTGGAAGAAGCAGCTCGACGCGTCGCGCAGCCGCCCGCTGGCCGGCATCGACGAGCTGCACGCGCTGCTCGCGGCCGATCCCCCCGACGGGTCGCCGCCGGCCATCGTGCACGGCGACTACCGGCTGGACAACGTGCTCGTCGACGCGGACGACAAGATAGCCGCGGTGGTGGACTGGGAGATGGCCACCCTCGGCGACCCGCTGACCGACGTGGGGCTGCTCATTGTGTACCAGCGGATGGACCGGCTTGGCGAGGGGCCGATGGCCAGCGATGCGCCCGGCTATCCGAGCGTGCCCGAGGTCATCCGCCGCTACGAGGCGTACAGCGGACGGGACCTGTCCGATCTCGGCTTCTACATCGCCCTCGCCTCGTTCAAGGCGGCGGTGATCCTTGAGGGCATTCACTTCAGGTACGTCCATGGCCAGACGGTCGGCGAGGGGTTCGAGGAGATCGGCTCGCTGGTCGAGCCCCTGGTCGCTTCCGGACTGGCCGCGATGCGGGAAGAGGAAAGCTGATGGAGTTCGGTTTTGACGAGCGGACCGAGGAACTGCGGGCCGTGCTGCTCGAGTTCATGGACGCCCACGTCTACCCGGCCGAGGCGGTGTTCCACGAGCAGCTCGCGGCGCTGGAGAACCGCTGGGCGTGGACCACCGTGCCCGTGCTGGCCGAGCTGCGCGCCGAGGCCAGGGCCAGAGGGCTGTGGAACCTGTTCCTGCCCGGCGAGCACGGCGCCGGGCTGACCAACCTGCAGTACGCCCCGCTGGCGGAGATCACCGGGCGCAGCCTGGGCGTGGCGCCCGCCGCGCTGAACTGCTCGGCCCCGGACACCGGGAACATGGAGGTGCTGGCCACGTTCGGCACGCCCGAGCAGCAGAAGCGCTGGCTGCGGCCGCTGCTCGACGGCCAGATCCGCTCGTCGTTCGCCATGACCGAGCCCGACGTGGCCTCCTCCGACGCCACCAACATCGCCACCCGCATCGAGCGTGACGGTGACGAGTACGTGATCAACGGGCGCAAGTGGTGGATCACCGGGGCGCTGAACCCGCAGGCGGAGATCTTCATCCTGATGGGCAAGACGGACCCGTCCGCCGACCGCCACCGCCAGCAGTCCATGATCCTGATCCCGCGGGACACCCCGGGGGTAACCATCGTCCGCGGCATGGAGATCTTCGGCTACGACGACCACAACCACGGCGGCCATGCGGAGATCGTGTTCAGCGACGCCCGGGTGCCCGCGGAGAACCTCATCGGAGGCGCGGGCGAGGGCTTCGCCATCGCCCAGGCGCGCCTCGGGCCGGGCCGGATTCACCACTGCATGCGCTCGATCGGCCTGGCGGAGCGGGCCATCGAGCTGATGTGCGCGCGAGTGGACTCGCGCGTCGCCTTCGGGAAGCCGCTCTCCGAGCAGGGCGTGATCCGCGACTGGATCGCCGAGGCGCGCGTCCGCATCGAGCAGCTGCGGCTGCTCGTGCTCAAGGCCGCGTGGCTGATGGACACGGTCGGCAACAAGGCGGCCCACACGGAGATCCAGGCCATCAAGATCGCCACGCCCGCGACCGTCGAGTGGATCATCGACAAGGCGATCCAGGTCCACGGCGCTGGCGGGCTGAGCCAGGACTTCCCGCTGGCGTCCGCGTTCGCCGGCATCCGCACCCTCCGCTTCGCTGACGGCCCGGACGAGGTACACAAGAATGCCCTCGCCCGCGCCGAGCTAGCCCGCCAGCGGGCCCGGCGCGGGTAACTCTGGCGCCCGGCCCGGATTGTCCGGGGCCCTGCCCGGATTGTCCGGTCGAGGCGGTCGCTGGGGCGCCCCTCAGGGCTGGGTGCGGGTGCCGATGTCTATGACGGCGTCGCAAGCGGTCGCGACCGGGTCCACGGAGTTCACGTGCGTGGCCAGCGCCGCCAGCAGGGCGCGGAACGCTGTTTGGTCCTCGGGGGAAAGGCCGCCGAGGATGTGCTGCTCGGCTCGCGCGAAGCGCCCGTCGAGGTCATCGAGGACCGTCCTGCCGTGGTCGGTGGCGACGACGAGGCGGGCACGGCGGTCGCCGGGATCCTGGCGGCGCTCAACCAGGCCGGCCTTGACCAGGTCGTCGAGCAGGTAGGTCATGACGGTCCGGTCAATGCCCAGCCGGGCCGCGAGCGCCGCCTGGCTGCCTGGCTCGTCCCGTGCGGCGGCGGACAGGACCTGGTAGCCGCGATGGCCGCCGGGCAGGCCCTCGGTCACCGCGTCGGCCGCCTTGACGTACCCGCGGAACACCACGGCCAGTCCCCAGCCAAGCTCCCCGGCAAGGCGGTCGGTCATCGCGCTCATGCATCCATGCTACGACCATCCGCTGGAATGCAGATAGTCTGTGAGTAATATAATCTTTCGTACAGACGATCTCGTGGAGGAGGCGGCATGCCTGATTACGGTCACGACCTGCTGTTCGGGGTGTTCGTCCCGCCGCTGGCGCAGCAGGCGGACGCGGTGCTCGGGCTAGCCAGGCGCGCGGACGAGGCGGGGCTGGACATGGTCAGCGTCCAGGACCATCCGTACAACCCCCAGTTCCTGGACTCCTGGACCCTGCTCACCACGATCGCGGCGGCGACGTCGCGGGTCCGGGTGTTCCCTAACGTTGCGAACCTCCCGTTGCGGCCGCCGGCCATGCTCGCGCGGGAGGTGGCCACGCTCGACATCCTCTCCGGCGGACGTGCCGAGCTTGGGATCGGTGCCGGGTCGTTCTGGGACGCGATCGAGGCCATGGGCGGGCCGCGACGTTCAGCCGGCGAGTCCGTGGCGGCGCTGCGCGAGGCGATCGGCGTGATCCGCGCGCTGTGGACGCCGGGCCACGGGGCACGGCTCGCCGGAGATCACTACTCGCTGCACGGCGCGAAACCCGGGCCGTTCCCCGCGCACGACATCGGGATATGGGTCGGGTCGTATAAGGAGCGGATGCTCCGCCTTACCGGGGAGCTGGCCGACGGATGGCTGCCGAGCTCGCCATACGCGCCTCCCGAGCAGCTCGCCGGGATGAACGCGATCATCGACCACGCCGCGGCCGACGCTGGCCGGTCGCCGCAAGACGTGCGGCGCTTGTATAACGTCTCCGGGTCTTTCGCTGGCAGCGGGTCGGAGTTCCTCCAGGGACCGCCAAAGGTCTGGGCCGAGCAGTTGACCGGTCTTGCGCTGGACGAGGGGGTCAGCGGCTTCATCCTCATGGTCAACGACGCCCGGACGATCGACGTGTTCGCCGCCGAGGTCGCGCCCGCCGTCCGCGAACTGGTGGCGGCCGAGCGCGCGGGCGACGGCTCACGAGTAGTCGGCAGGGAGGCGGAGATCACTGACGCGGCGCTGGATGTCGAGCCGACACCCGACAACGGAGTGCGGCTCAGTGCCGAGCGGCTATGGGACGAGTCGCAGCGCCCGCGCGGGCCGCGGCCACCGGCAGGCGCCGAGTACAGCGTGGCAGGACGGGCGCTCGCACAGGACCTAGTCGCGGTGCATGACCACCTGCGCGGCGAACTGTCGCAGCTCAGGGAGATGATCGGCCAGGTGGCAGCGGGCAGCCTCGACCCGGGCAAGGCACGCTCAGAGATCGCTAAGCTCACGATGCGGCAGAACCAGTGGACGGTCGGCGCGTACTGCGAGAGCTACTGCCGGCTTGTCGGGATGCACCACACGCTCGAGGACCAGTCACTGTTCCCCGGACTCCGCTCACTCGACCAGCGGCTGGCGCCTGTGGTTGACCGACTCCACGCGGAGCACCTGCTGATCGCGGGGGTGCTTGAGCGGGTAGACACGGCACTGGTGGCATCGGTCACGTCACCGGCCACGGGCATGACGGAGCTGCGATCGGCGGTGGACTTGCTGACCGACACGCTGCTGTCGCACCTGTCCTATGAGGAGGGCGAGCTGGTGGAGCCACTGGGCAGGCTGGGCCAGGCCCTTTACGGCTAGAGCGAGCGTCCTTGACCCTGACTCTCTGCTGGCAAAGTACGTTCACGCGCCCGAGTTGCCGGTAATCCATAAGTCCTCTCCAAGCGTCCTTCATTGCGAGGAGAGAATAATTATGAGAATTGGTATGCGGCTGGGTCCCTTTCATGTGTCCACGAGCACCAGGCGGCGCCGTCGGCCGCCCGTCCGGCGTCAAGTTCCGAGTCGCACTAGTCCTCGTGGCGGCGGTGGCGGCAACCGAAACGTGCCGGCCATTGCGGGTGGAGGGCTCGTTCTTCTGCTCATCATCATCGGGGTTGCTGTCGGCTGCGGGAAGGGTACGCCAACCGGCAACGTCTCACCGATTACGACTACCACGCCGATGGCTTCCTCGGTCGGTAGTGCGGCGGCGATCGTGGCGAGCGCGCAGCCAACGACGACGAAGACGCAGCCAGCGAAGACGAAGACAACGACGACGGCGAAGCCAACCGCGACGAAGACGCAGCCAGCGAGGACGCAGACAGCGGTGGCCCCAACCCAGGCAGCGGCGCCGCCCGCGCCAGCCAAAACAACTCCTGTGGCGGTCCCCGCACCTCCAGTTGCCACAGCGCGAGCTAGCTGCTCCCCGCTAACTAATGGGGGGAACTGCTACGAACCCGGCGAATTCTGCCGCAATTCTGATCACGGTGCCTCCGGCGTGGCAGGCGACGGAAAAGCAATTACCTGCGACGACAATGATGGCTGGCGCTGGGAGCCTTCCTGAGCCCACCTGGCGAGGGCACGTCACCGGCTCGCATCGAATCATGAAATATCCGGCTTGTCGGGGCGGAAAGTGCTCGACAGCCGGATGCAGACGGCCCGGGACTCTCTCCGCGACTGCGGTTTCAATGATCGTGGATCGTTGTGGTCGCGATAGGGCCCGGCTGGAAGTAAGTCGGCATTCGCCGCTGTCTGCGTCCGGGATGTGATAACGCGCCACTGCCTGCCTGCCCGGCTGCCTGCCCGTGGTCGGGCCGGTGCCCTGCGGGCCGCCCGCCGCCCGCGGCCGTGACCGCGGGGGAACGCGGGGGAACACCCCGCGAACCGCCGCATTATCATCGCAAAATAGAACAAACCACCGGTCATGATCCGGCCGTTAAATTACTGAGGGTCAAAAGTGGCGATATCCGCCTCCTATGACCCGCGATCATGAAAACAGCCGGCCCGCGGCACCAGCAAACCGGGGCATAACCGGCGAACCTCTCGGCCCCCGGGTGCCAGGCGCCCGGATGACCCGCGATCACCGCGTTCAACGGCACGCCAGGACCCGCCCGAACCAAAGCCAAGGCGCGAAACCGACCACCCGCGGGACCACGGCACCCCCGGACGCGCAACTTGAAAACCGACGGGCCCTATTTGGGGCGAAAGTACACCCGATAATCGAAGTACACGTGGCGGGCTTAGCGATCCGGAATTTCGGCCGCAAAAAGCGCGGCTCGAA
>JAWWPV010001071.1:0-3135 GCA_033854775.1 Trebonia sp. | reverse complement strand
AACCGCCCGCCGGATCCGCCGCAACGCGCCTGCCAAGCCACCAGCGGCCATCCGCATCGGCGGGGACGAGGCAACAGGGCAGGCTCCGTGGCCGCACCTCGTGGCATACTGTCCATCACTGGCCAGGGGTGCTGGATGGAGCGACTGGCGCGGCAGCCATCCGGTTGACTGGCGGGTCCAGGTGCTCGTGCTGTTCCTGCCGCAGTGGCGCTATCTCCAAATCGGCAGGGCAGGGATGGTGCTTGGCGGTGGTGACAGGGAGCCTGATGGAGGGTGACGCAACGGAGGGCGTGGTTTTCCCGCTCTCTGCGGACGGCAGGCGGAGCACCTCCGCGGTGGGCAGGGCGGTGGTTGCCGACGCGCTGCGCCCGGTGGACCCGGCGGGCGCTGTTGGCGCGGAGCAGGAGGCGAACTGGCGTTCGGGCTACCTCGTCCATTTTCGCCGCCTCGTGGAAGCGGGACTGCCGTCGAGGGCCGCCGCGCTGTCGGTTGCGCGCGACGGGCTGGGTTCACTGCACGCCCGGATGCGGGTCGCGGGGCCGGCCGGCAAGGAGACAGAACTGGACGCCGTGCTTTCGGCGCCCGCGCTGGACTCCTTCGCCACGCTGAGCGTGCCGGGCGCCGGGCAGCGGGAAACCGAGCTGTCGCTGCCTTACCGCGGCGAGCGGTTGCGCGGCGATGCGCTGGCACGCCAGCTGGAGGCCTGGGTCAGCGGCGGGGTCATCGAGCCGTCGTGCGCGGAAGCCGTCAGGGAGGTCGCGGCGCATCCGGAGTGGCTGCGGCTGCCGGGCCGGACAGTGATCGCGCTCGGGGCAGGCGCGGAGGTGGGCCCGCTGGAGGTGCTGCTGCGCTGGGGCGTCCGGGTGGCGGGTGTCGACCTGCCCAGTCCAACGGTGTGGGAGCGGGTGCTGCGCATGGCCCGGCAGGGCGCCGGCGAGCTGCTCGTGCCCGTGAACCGGGAGGTGCCGGCCGCGCTGGGCCCTGACGCCGGCGACGAGGCCATCGCGCGACGGGCGGGCCTCAACCTGGTCCGCGGGGTCCCGGACGCCGCCGACTGGCTGGCCGGCCTGGACGGCCCGCTCGTGCTCGGTAACTACGTCTACGCCGATGGCGGGGCGAACGTGGCCGCGTGCGCCGCGGCGGACGCGCTCACCCTGCGCTTGCAGGCCGCCCGCGGTGATGTGGCGCTGGCCTTTCTCGCCACGCCGACCGACGTCTTCGCCGTCCCTCCTGACGCCGTCGCCTGCTCCGTCCGCGCTTACGCGGCGCGGTCGCGCACGGCGAAGCTGGTCGCCCGGCCGCTGCGCGCCGTGTCTGGCGGGCGGTTGCTTCGCCGGGCCTACGTGCCCGGTGCCGACCCTGGCATCAGCGACACCCTGGTCCCTCAGCAAGGCCCGAACTATGCCCTGGCGAAACGCCTGCAGCGGTGGCGGGCCACCGTCGCGCGCGAGGCCGGGACAACCGTGTCGCTCAACGTCGCCCCGCCGACCCGGACCCGGTCGGTGATGAAGAACCGGATGCTGGCGGCCGCCTACGCCGGCGCGCACTGGTTCGGCGCCGAGGTGTTCGAGCCCGCCACCACCAGGATGCTCATGGCAGCACTGCTTGTGCATGACCTGCAGGCCACCAGGCCGGCACACGCGCACCCGTGGCAGGACGAGGCACATGCCGCCGCGCACGGCGGGCTGTGGCGCATCGCCTACGCGCCCCGCAGCGCACTGGGGCTCGCCGCCCTGCTTGGCATCCCCGGGTCGGCTGGGTCATAGCGGCTCACCGGCCGCTCGGCGCGGTCGCTGGATGACCTGGTCGGCGAGATCGACCGCGAATCACCGGGATCCGGTGAGGCCTCCTAACCTGCCCGGCGGCAAGCCTGGTAGCAGCAGACCCCAACCGAAGGGAGACCCTCGTGAGCACCGAGCAGCGAGAGGCCCTCGACGCGATCTTGCGGCAATCAGCCTTTCCCGCCGGCAGTGACGTCAATGAGCAGCGGCGGCTGCTGCGGGAGCTGCTAGCGGCGCAGCCGCTGCCCGCAGGCGTGACCGTGACCGCCGCCGCACTGGGCGGCGTCCCGGCCGCCGAGGTCACCGTCGACGGCGTCGAGCCCCGCTACGTTGTCTTGTACTTCCACGGCGGCGTGTACGTGCTGGGGGACGCGTTCCAGGCCGCCGGCCTGGCCGCGCAGGTCGCCCGGCGGACCCGCGCCAAGGTCATCTCCGTCGACTACCGGCTCGCCCCCGAGCACCCCTACCCCGCCGCGGTCGACGACGCCCTCGCCGCCTACGAAGCCCTCCTGGAGGGCGGCACCGCCCCGCCGGACATCGTCTTGGCGGGCGAGTCCGCCGGCGGCGGCCTCGCCGTCGCCACCCTGGTCAGCGCCCGTGAGCACGGGCTGCCGAGGCCGGCCGCGGCCCTGCTCATGTCACCGTACGCCGACCTCACCCTGGCCGGGGCGACCATGGAAACCAGGCGCGACGCCGACCCGCTGCTCAGCCGCGAGGCCCTCCAGGCCCGTATCCCCGACTACACGGCCGGGCAAGACCCCGCCCTCGGCCTGATCAGTCCCGTGTTCGCCGACCTGTCCGGCCTGCCGCCGCTGCTCATCCAGGCCGGAACCCACGAGGTCCTGCTCGACGACGCCGTCCGCCTCGCCCGGCAGGCCGCCACCGCCGACGTCGAGGTCACCCTCGACATCACCCCCGGCGTCCCGCACGTCTTCCAGGCCTACTACCCCATCCTCGACGAAGCCGCCGCCGCGCTGGACAGGGCCGGACAGTTCCTGTCGACGCAACTCGCCGCGGCGGAACGCGTCACCGCCTAGCGAAAGGCGAGTGGCGGCCGGAAGGGGACGGCGGCGCGCCGCACCCGAGCCCGGCCGAGGTGAACTGCTACGGCGGGGCGGGGCGCAAGCCCACTGCCTAAAGGACATTTCATCCCGAACGGGTGCGGGGTGACTGTGGCCGGGAACCACGAACCCGTTCTGTACCTCGGGGTTATCGTGTGGCGTTGCGGAGAGCCACGGTCGCGGCCTGGAGCCGGTGGCGCTGGGCCACCAGCTTCGCGGCAGACTCCGACAGCGTCGACCACGGTGCCGCCGCGGGGTCGATCCGCGCCGCCAGTTCGGTGTGCCAGGCGGAC
>JAWWPV010001070.1:0-10331 GCA_033854775.1 Trebonia sp. | reverse complement strand
CGGCTCGCGGCCACCCCCGGGGCCGGGACGGTGCCGCTACGGGCGCTGATCACCGCGTACTGCAGAACCAAGGATGCCGCGGCTATCGAGATGGTGTTCACCCGCGACCCGGCGGGCGCCGCGCGGGCCGGCCAGGCGGACCTCGCCCTGGCCTGCGACACAGAAGACCTGTCCGGGCTGCAGACCCTGGACGTCGCCACCGAGCGACCGGTCGCGCTCCTCCCCGCGCAGCATCCCCTCGCCGCCGGCCGCAGCCTCAGCCTGCCCCGCCTGCGCGCCGAGGCCACCTTCGCCGAACAGGGCCCGGCGCTGAGCCTGGACGAGATCATCGACAGCGTCGCCCTCGACCGGCTCATCGTGATCGTCGGCGAGGGCGCCGCCGCCCGCACCGGCCCGGCGGTCACCGGCGTGCCGGTCACCGGGCTCGCCCCGAGCACGCTCGTCCTGGCCTGGGCCGGCGACGTCCTCCCCGCGACCAGTGCCTTCCTCGCCGCAGCCCGCCGCTACGTCACCCGCACCGGTACGTACGCGCTGGCCTCAGTCGCGGCATCCTGACGACGGGCCCGCGCAACGGTCGCGGACTGTTACCGCACTCGGCATCAACCCCACGGGATGGAGCAGCCATCGGCCGAGGCGAAGGTGATCATACGCACCGCCGGCCGGCCCTGGCGCGGACGCGATGCTCCGCCTCGCCGTCCTGTACGAGGAAGTCCCTGGCGGCGCCTGTGGGTGCCGAAAACTTGTGTCACTTGGCCGGATGCTCCGCTGACCCCTGGCTGCTCGGTTCCGCGCTGCCTGCCGGGGCGTGGGATGATCTTCGGCTTGTGGGCTTGAAGCTGATCTTCGTGGTTGTCACTCGTGCCGTGTCGCTGCTGGGGTTGTCGCGGCGGGAGTGGTGGTAGAAGGACGCCGAGATCCTTATGCTGCGCCATCAGCTCGCTGTGGCTGAGCGCGAGCATCCTGGTGCTCGTTCGCGTTTGACGTGGCCGGACCGGGCGTTGCTTGCACTGCTGGCTGGGACGCTGCCGATCGACCGTCTCGCCGCGATGCGGCTGATCGTTACGCCGGGCACCATCTTGCGGTGGCACCGGGACATCGTCCGCCGCCGGTGGTCGCGCCGGTCGCGGGAGGGCCGGTCCGGGCGCCCGGCAACGCACCGGAAGGTCCGGTCGGTGGTGCTGCGGCTTGCCCGGGAGAACGAGTCGTGGGGTTACCGCCGCATCCACGGCGAGCTGGCAGGGCTCGGCATCACCGTTGCGCCGTCCACGGTCTGGCAGATCCTAAAGAACGCCGGCATCGATCCCGCGCCCCGTCGGGAGGGACCTGGCTGGGCCGAGTTCCTGCGGTCCCAGGCTCAGGGGATCTTGGCGCTGGACTTCTTCACCGCCGACCTGGTAGACGGGACGAAGGTCTACGTCCTTGCCGTTATAGAGCATGGCACCCGCCGGATACGCGTCCTCGGAGCCACCGGGCACCCGGTCCAGGCGTGGGTGGTCCAGCAGGCCCGGAACCTGATCATGGACCTGGAGGATGCCGGGACGCGGGTGAAGTTCGTCCTGCACGACCGGGACGCCAGCCTCACCGCCGCGTTCGATGAGGTCTTCCGTGCGGCTGGCGCCAGGATAATCCGTACCGCGGTTCAGGCGCCCCGGATGAATTCGATCATGGAACGGTGGGTCGGCAGCTGCCGCCGCGAGCTGCTGGATCGGACCCTGGTGTGGAATCAGCGGCACCTGATGACCGTGCTGCGCGAGTACGAGGACTTCTATAACACCCATCGGCCGCACCGCGCCCTGAAGCACGCAGCGCCGCTACGGCAACTGCCCGACGGCATCACGGATCTGGATCAGTTCCGGGTCCAGCGGCGCGATCGCGCCGGGGGCGTAATTCACGAATATCGCCTGGTCGCGTAGGTTTTCGGCACCCACAGCACTAGCAGCAGGTTTCACGCTGCGTGGCGGCATCGGAATAGGTGACTTCGGTCTTCATCCCGGTGCCCGCCGTTAAGGTCTAGACCATTGGTCTAGTGGACCCTGGCCGGAGGCAGGGCGGAGGCGGTGCGGCGTCGGCCGGGCGATGCGGCGCGGATCCGGTGGCGCGTGCCCCCGCATCTGGTGCCGGATGGGCCGTTTTTGACAAGACCCGGATTGCAGGGTCCGTGCACGCGAGCGAACACGGAGCAAACATGGGGACAAAACGGACACATAAAAAATGACCTAGGGTGATGAAACCCTAGGTCAAACCGGGTGCGCCGCCAGGGACTTGAACCCCGAACCCGCGGATTAAGAGTCCGCTGCTCTGCCAATTGAGCTAGCGGCGCGCTAGCAACGGACCAGATGCTAGCAAGAATCGGCGCGCCAAGCGAATCAAATGCGCGGCATGCGGGGCAGGGCGAGCCGATCTCCCTCAGGCCATGACCACGACCAGCGGAAACGCCGAACGGGAGGCGCCGCCCTGTGCCCGGTTTGCGGTAGCTGCGCCGGAAACATCTCCCCTCAATGAGGGTCTGCGACCCTCCCGACCGGCGCAACCGGTGCGCTATCCGCCGCGAAGCGTGGGGATGAGTCCGATGATTCCCGCAGCCGGTCAACGTCTGAATCCTGGTAGCCCGCGCCGGGGACCCGGACAGCAGCGGCCCCGGGCCGTCTCGGCGGAACGGCCGCCGCACGGTTCAGGTGCCGACAATGCCGACTGCAGGGAGATGCTCTACCGTGGCGAAGTTCGTGACGATCGGGTACGGCGACCAGGAGGGTTACGACAGCACCGACCAGGCCGTACGTGATGACGCCCACGCGCATGACGCGCGACTGCACGGCGAGGGCGCGGAGATGGGGATCGCCGGAACGCCCGTACAGGTGCGCAACCACAACGCCGCAGGCGTCCGGACGCAGAGCGGCCCGTTCATGCGCTCCGCCCTTCCCGTCGCCGGCTTCGCTGTCATCGAGGCCGCGACCATAGCGGAGGCCGTGGAGATCGTCTCGCGAACTCCGTGCGCCGTCGCTCAAGGCGTGGTCGAGGTCTGGCCACTCGAGCAGGTCTCGTAAAGCTGGGCTGAGCGGTTAGCCGGCTAGGAGGCCATCGAGCGCCGCGCCGATCCGGTTGGCGTCCGGGATCAGCGCGGCGGCAAGTTCCGGCGCGGCCGGAACCCGGGTGTCCGGAACGGCGATCCGCGTCGGCCGGTGGCGTAGCGCGCCTGCTTCCGCGACCCGGGTGACCACCTCGGCGCCGAAACCTCCCGTGGTGTTCGCCTCGTGGACGACCGCGAGCTTCCCGGCCGTGCGGCCTACCGACTCCACGACGGCTTGGGTGTCGAACGGGTTCAGCCACGGCGTTTCGATCACCGTGACCGGAGTCGACTGCGCGGCCAGCCGGTCGGCTGCTTCCAGCACCTGGTGCGTGATCGCGCCCCAGGTGACGACGGTGGCGGCGGGGCCGGTGCGCCGCACGCGGCTGCCGCCGATAGGGGACGGCGGCCGGCCGGTGACGATCGCCTGCTTCTCGCCGAAGTACAGCGTGCGGTTGTCGATGACGACGACCGGGTCGTCACAGTAAACGGCGGAGACCATGATGTCGTAGGCGTCCTGCGGGCTCGACGGCATCGCCACCCGCAGCCCGGGCGTGTGCAGGAACAGGGCTTCCAGGTTCTGTGAGTGCTGGGCGCAGGCGCCGGGGGAGTTTCCCTGCTGGGTGCGCACCACCAGTGGCGCGGTCAGCCTGCCCTCGGAGACGTAGCGGATGTTGGCAGCCTGGTTGACCATCTGGTCGAGGGCGACGAGGAAGAAGTCCGCCCACATAATCTCGACGATCGGGCGGCGGCCCATCATCGCCGCGCCGACCGCGCTGCCCAGGATCGCCGACTCGCTGATGGGCGTGTCGAAGACCCGGTCACCGAATTCCTTCCACAGCCCCCGGGTGACGCCGTGCACACCGCCAGGTTTGGCGACATCTTCCCCGTAGAGCAGGGTTTCTGGCAGTTCGGCCAGGCAGCGCCGCAATGCGGCGTTCACCGCGCCCGAGTAGTTCACCGTTACGGTTTGCTCAGCCATAGACGTGCTCCCGCACTGTGCCGAGGTCGGCGGCCGGGTCCGCGAGCGCGGCGGCGGCAGCCTGTTCGACCTCATCCCCGACCGAGGCCTCCAGCGCGGATATGTCGGCTGCCGGGACGCCGGCTTCCGTCAGCTCCCGTACCGCCCGCGCGATGGGCTCGTTCCGCTTGTCCACCGCTAGCTCTTCCGGGTCGCGGTACTGCTGGACGTCGCCGACGTAGTGGCCAACGAGCCGCTGTGTGATCAGTTCGATGAACGCCGGGCCACCGCCTTCGTGAGCGGCCTCGGCGAGGTCGGCGACCGTATAGCGGACTTGCGCGGGGTCGTTGCCATCGATGCGGACGGCCGGAATGCCCAGAGCGGCGGGACGGTCGGTCAGCCGGTCGTTGCGCACCATGTCCCGGATCGGGGTCAGCTCCGAATACCGATTGTTCTCACACAGGAACAGCACCGGCAGGGAGGCCATCGCCGCGAAGTTCATCGCCTCATGCACCGCGCCCTGGTTCATGGCGCCGTCCCCGAACACTGCCATTGCCAGCCGGTCAGTGCCGTCATAGCGGCCGGCCAGCGCGGCGCCGACGGCGTGCGGTACCCCGCCGCCGACGATCGAGTTCTCGCCGAAAAAGCCCCACTCCGGCGCGCTGAGGTAAGCGGAGCCGCCCCGGCCCCCGTTGACCCCGGTAGCCCGCCCGAGCAACTCGGCGAACATCGCCCGCAGCGGCGCGCCCTTCGCGATCGCCCAGCCGTGGCCACGGTACGTGGCGAACAGGGCATCGGGGCCGGCCAGCGCGCCGCATGCTCCGACCGGGCCGGCTTCCTGGCCGATACACAGATGAGCAGAACCGCGGATGTCGCCGGTCCCGCATAGCGCCGTGACCTTCTCCTCGAACATCCGGATTCGCCACATCGCGCGCAGGTCGGCAGCTAGCTGCTCGCGCATGGAAGGCCCTCCACTCCGTTAGTCAATCGATTGATTCGATCGTAGGTGACGTATGGACCTGCCCGCAATATCTCCAGGTCCGCGAGCGAACGACATGCTTCGGCATGAGCCCTTGCCTGTGCGGGCGCTGCCGGATAGTTTAAGTCAAACGATTGATCTATCGAACGGATTCAGCTGGCTCGCACGCCGATACTGAATGGAGGGCAGTTGGGACCCCAGCGCTTCGAGATGCTCCTCGGGCTCTACGGCGACGGGCCGACCTCGGACATCCTGTCGGAGGACATGCTGGTCCGCTCGTGGCTGCGGGTTGAGGCCGCCCTGGCAAGGGCGCAGGCCGACCTCGGCGTGCTCGACCGCGAGCATGCCGCGGCCATTACCGCCGCATGCGCTACGGAGAACATCGACACAACCCGGCTGTGGCAGGAGACGCGCAACGTCGGTTACCCGATCCTGCCCCTGGTCCGGCAGCTGGACGCGGCCCTGCCCGCACGGCACCGGGGGCACGTGCACTACGGCGCCACCACCCAGGACATCATGGATTCTGGTATCGCGCTCCAGTTCGGTGCGGCGGCCGACCGGCTGGCCGGGCTGCTTGGCCAGTTCGGTGATGCCATGGCCGCACTCGCCGAGACGCACGTGCGTACCGTCATCGCCGGGCGTACGCATGCGATGCAGGCCGTGCCGACCACGTTCGGCGCGAAGATCGCGATCTACGTGGCTGAGCTGGCACGCCACCGGGAACGCCTGGCCGCGGCCCGCGGCCGGGTCGCGGTGGTCTCGCTCTTCGGCGCGGGCGGCAGCTCGGCGGCCTACGGTGAAAAGGCCGTGGCCATTCGTGCGCGGGTCGCTGAACTGCTTGGGCTGGCCAGCACGGATGTGCCGTGGCACGTTGCCAGGGACGGGCTCGCCGAGCTTGGCCTGGTGTGTGCGCTGCTGTCGGCCACCTGCACCCGGTTCGCACGCGAGGTCGTCGACTTGTCCCGGACGGAGATCGCCGAGGTGGCTGAGGCGTCCGGGCACCTGCGGGGGGCATCCTCGACCATGCCGCAGAAGGCGAATCCGGTCGAGGCGGAGGCCGTGATCGGAATGGGCATTACGGCGGCCGCACTGAGCTCGGCGCTGTTCCGGGTGATGGAGGCCGGGCACGAGCGCGCGGCCGGCGAGTGGCAGGCGGAGTGGCAGGTGGTCCCGCAGCTGATCAGCCTGGCCGCCGGGTCGCTGTTCACCTCGGCCTCGATAGCCGGCGGCCTGCAGGTGTTCCCTGAAGCCATGCGGCGCAACCTCACCGCCGACGGCGGCCTGGTGATGGCGGAGGCGTACATGATGCGCCTGGCCCCTTACCTGGGCCGGGAACACGCCCATGAGCGTGTCTACGCGGCCGTGCGGCGGTGCCGGGAAACCGGCGAGGCGCTCAGCGACGTGCTGGGGGAGATGCTCACCGGCGACGTCGCCGCGGAAATCGGGGCGGAGCTGGCGCCCGAGTCCTATGTGGGCCGGCCCGAGGACACGGTCGGCGCGGCACTAGCGATGTGGCGAGGCCACGACAGCCGGAACTGACGCACGGGCGCCACCGACAAGGAGGTCAGGAAATGGGTCTTTTCGAAGGAAGGACCGTAGTGGTAAGCGGGGCCGCCGGCGGTATCGGCCAGGCCTGTGCCCGGCAGCTCGCGGCCGAGGGGGCGCGGGTGGCCTTGCTGGACACCGCGCTGGACCGGGCGCGGGAGACGGCCAAGCAGATCAGTGCCGCAGGCGGCCGCTGCGCGGCTTACCACGCGGACGTGTCCGCCAGCGCGGCGGTGGAAGCCGCGCTGGATCAGGCCGAAAGCGACCTCGGGCCGGTCACCATGGCCGTAGGCGCCGCCGGGATGATACGCAACGCACCGTTCCTCGAGCTGACCGAGTCCGCCTGGGACCGGACACTGGCCGTGAACCTGCGTGGCATGTTCGCGCTGTTGCAGTCGACCGCCCGGCGCGCGGTCCGGCACGACGGCGGCTCGATGGTCGCGGTGGCCTCCGTGGCCGGCCGCGGCGGCCGGGCAACCTGCGCCGACTACGCGGCCAGCAAGGCCGGCGTGATCAGCCTGGTGCGCTCAGCCGCGCTTGCCCTCGCGGGCAGCGGCGTCAACGTCAACGCAGTGTGCCCCGGCGTGGTGGACACCGAAATGACCCGCGCCATCCACAAGGAGAAGGCGGCGATTTCCGGGATCACACCGGAAGAGTCGTTCGCGCAGCAGGCAGCGCAGATACCGCTCGGCCGGATCGAGTCCCCGGAGGAGGTCGCCCGGGTCGTGTCCTTCCTGCTGTCCCCGTCGGCCTCATACATCACCGGGCAGGCGCTGAACGTCTGCGGCGGCCTGGAAATGGACTGAAGGAGGTTTTACGTGCTGCACGGCGTCTGGCACTTCAGCTTCACGGTGTCCAACCTGGATACCTCGATCGCCTTTTACACCAAACAGCTCGACTTCGAGCTCATCCACACGCAGGAACAGTTCAACGAGTACACCCGGCGGCTGGTCGGGTACCCGGACGCCCACCTGCGCGTCGCACAGCTGGTCGTGCCCGGGCAACCGCGCGGGCTGTCCAGCCACGACCTCGAACTCGTCGAGTACGTGTCGCCGCGCGGCGTGCGCGGTGACCCCGGGATCTGCAACCCGGGGGCGGCGCACCTGGCGATCACCGTGGATGACATCCACGCCCGTTATGAGAAGCTGACCGCCGCCGGCGCGCGGTTTTACTCGCCGCCTAACGCGATCACCGCCGGCGTCAACAAAGGCGGATTCACCTGCTACTTCGAAGACCCGGATCAGATCGTGCTTGAGCTGGTACAGCCGCCGGCGCACCGGCTAACAGGGAGCGGAAGGTAGTCACCATGACTGACGACGAGCTGACCGAGCTGTTCGAGCGGTGCTCCAACCGGGGCCGGTGGGGCGCGGACGACGAACTGGGCACCCTGAACTACATCACCGAAGACAAGCGGCGGGCCGCCGCGGCGCTCGTTCGCATCGGCCGCGCCGTGTCAATCGGGCGCGACATGTCGACTGTCGCCGACCGGGTGAACACCGACCCAGTCCGGCACCGGATGCTCTACGACCAGGACCCGCCGGTGTCCGCCCTGGACAGCATCGAGCTGTCCACCCACGGCTTCGCCCTCACTCACCTGGACGCCGTCAGCCACGTGTTCTGGCAAGGCAACGCCTACAACGGCAAACGAGCCACCGACGTGCTAAGTGCGAAGGGGCTGCGGTCCGGTTCGGTATACGCCCAGCGCAACGGAATTTTCACTCGTGGCGTGCTCCTGGACGTCACTGCCGTGCGGGGGGTGCCGTACCTTCTGCCGGGGGACACCGTGACCGCTGACGACCTGACCGCGGCCGAAGAAAAGTCCGGCGTACGGGTGAACAGCGGCGACGCGGTATTCGTTCACATCGGGCTCGAGCGCCGGGAGGCTGACCAGGGGACGGAGGACCCAGGAGCACGCGCCGGCCTTGACGCCGCGTGCCTGCCCTGGCTGCACCAGCGGGAAGTCGCGGTGTACAGCGGTGACTGCGTCGAGCGCATCCCGTATCCCAGCAAAGCGGTCCCGCTCCCGCTGCACCAAATCGGCCTGGTCGCAATGGGCCTGGTGCTGCTGGACTGCCCGCGTCTCGCCGACCTAGTCGCGGCCTGCTCGGACACCGGTCGCAACGAGTTCCTTCTCACCGTCGCGCCGCTGCGGCTTTCCGGCGCCACCGGTTCCCCGGTCAACCCGTTGTGTGTCTTCTGACCGCGAGAGGACGGTGGCACGCCGTATCCGTCGGCTCGGGCTAACCTGAGTACAGTCCGGTTGGCTGAGGCGTTGCGTGCGGCGATGGATTCGGGCCGGAGCATGTCCGTGGAGTGAGGATCATTGAGGGCCAACGGGTCGGGGAAGCGGGCCGTCGCGAGCAAGGTCACGCTGAACGACGTGGCGGTGCTGGCCGGAGTGGACCGGTCGGTGGTTTCCCGGGTCATCAATGATGACCCGAACCTGAGCATCCGGCCGCAGACCCGGCAACGGGTGCTGGACACGATCGAGAAACTCGGTTACCGGCCCAACGCGGCGGCGCGAAGCCTGCGCACGGCCCGGGCGTACATGTTCGGCCTGTTTATCCCGGACTTCGCCAACCCGGTCTACGCGGAGATCATCAAGGGCGCGGAGATGGCGGCCGGGCATCTTGGGTATGCGCTGATGACGGCGAGTTCGGCCGGAGTCGCGCTGGGCCGCGCGCACTACATCGACCTGGTGGCCCAGGGCAGGGTCGATGGGCTGCTGTTCGCCGGGGACGAGTCCGGCCATGACCTTGAGCAGTTCCGCGCGCTGCGGCTCCCGTGGGTGCTGGTGAACCGGCGTCTTGAAGGGTCTCGCCGGTACGTGATCCTGGACGACGAGCGGGGCGGCCGGCTCGCGGCCGGGCATCTGATCGGGCTCGGGCACCGCCGGATCGCCCACATCGCCGGGCCGGAAACCGCGGACACCGCCCGGCGGCGTCGAGCCGGTTACGCGTCGGCTATGGCCAGCGCTGGGCTGCCAGTCGACCCACGGCTGATCGTGCACGCCGATTACACCCCGGCCGGGGGCGCCGCGGCCATGTCGGCGCTGCTGGCCCAGGCCGAGCCGCCAACGGCGGTGCTGGTCGCCAACGTCGCATCCGCGGTCGGAGCCCTGCACACCGCGTACACGCTGGGCCTGTCCGTGCCGGAGGACATCTCCGTCATCGCGATCCATGACATGCCGCTGGCCGGCCATCTTGTCCCCGCCCTGACCACCGTCCGGATGCCGCTGAGCGAACTCGGCCGCCGGGCCATCGAGTTGCTCGCAGCCACCTCCCCCGACGACGACATCACCGAGACGGTCACCGAGCCGGTCGAGGTGATCGTCAGGCAATCCACCGCACCCCCACCCGAACGACCCTGACCGCTGCTCAGGGCTGGAGGCGGGTGACTTCCGGGCAGTTCGCGACCGCGCTGAGCAGGTGCATCGACCCGTCCGGGCCGTTTCCGATATGCCGGCGATATGCAGCGGCTCGTAACCTTGAGAGCATGCGTGTGCTGGTCGTCGAGGATGAGCCCTACATGGCAGAGGCCATCCGCAATGGGCTGCGCCTGGAAGCGATCGCGGCCGACATCGCCGGTGACGGCGACACGGCGCTGGAACTGCTGAGCACCAACGCCTACGACATCGCCGTCCTCGACCGCGACATTCCCGGGCCCTCCGGTGACGAGGTCGCGATGAGCATCGTCGCTTCCGGTAGCGGGATGCCGATCCTGATGCTCACCGCCGCGGACCGGCTTGACGACAAGGCCTCCGGGTTCGGGCTCGGCGCCGA
>JAWWPV010001069.1:0-6012 GCA_033854775.1 Trebonia sp. | reverse complement strand
CCGGTGGAATCCGCCCATGACCTGGAAGCCGATCGGCACGCCATTGTCGGCTACGCCGACCGGGACCGAGATGGAAGGCACGCCCATCATGTTGGCGATGCGCGTGAGCGGGGCTGCAGCACCAGGGCCTTCGAAGTGCTGGCCCGGCACCCGGTGCGGCGGCGGCCCGGCGGCCGGGACCGCGCAGGTAGAGACGGTCGGCAGCAGAACCGCGTCCACGACGTCAAACCAGCGGGTCCACTGCGCCCGCAGCAGTTGCCGCCGCTCGTGGTACTGGCCGTACTGCTCCATCGACACCTGGGCCGCGCGCTCCAGCCGGGCGAGGAAGTAATCCGAGAGCAGCTCGGCGTGGTCACGAAGCTCTCCTGGCGGCAGGCTTGGCCATGGGTTGGCGGCGCCCACCCCGACGAACACATCGTTCATCTCATCGCAGTCAATCCCGAGGTCGATCGCGTCCGGCACGTTGACCAGGTTTTCCGCCGAGACGACCTTGGCCGCCGCGTCCGCACAGACGCGAGCGATGTCCTGAGCGGCACCCGCGCCGCCAAGGTTCGGTGCGTACACCACCCGCAGGCCGGCCAGGTCGATACCCGCCGTCGCCTGCTCAAGGCCGCGCGGCGGGCCGGCGTAGGACACTGGGTCCTCGTCAAGCGGGCCCGCCATGACGTCGATGAGGACGGCGGTGCTCCCGACGTCGCACGTCAGCACGCCCTCGCAGTTGGTCATGGAAGGTTCGCGATCAAGCAGCGGAATGGCTCCAAGCGAGGTCTTGAACCCCACGAGACCGCAGTAAGACGCGGGTATCCGCAATGAGCCGCCGCCGTCTGAGCCGGTCGCGAACGGGACCATGCCCGCGGCGACAGCTGCCGCCGATCCCCCGCTGCTCCCGCCAGGAGTGATGGCGGGATTCCACGGATTACGGGTTACGCCCGTCGCCTTGCTCTCCGTGAGGAGGCCGCTCATGAATTCCGGGGTGGCGGTCTTACCGACGGGAATCGCCCCAGCGGCCCGCAAGCGAGCCACATGCGGAGCGTCCCGCTCGGCCGGCGCCGCCCCCCGCCGCAGCAGGCTCCCGAACTCGGTGGGCATCCCCGTGCAATCCTCGGTGTCCTTGACGCCGAACGGGACTCCAGCCAGCGGGCCGGTCTCCTGCCCGCGGGCGACCGCCGCGTCTACTGCCTCCGCGGCCTGCCCGGCGGCAGGCCAGTCGAGGTAGACGAAGGCTCGCAGCTCAGCGTTGCGGGCCTCGGTCCGCTCCCGGCATAGCTCAAGCAACTGGGTGGCGCGCAGGTCCCCTGACTTGACGGCACGCGCCAGCGCGGGCACGGACCACGTACGGATTGCCTCGTCGGCGAGCAGGCTCAATTTCGCTCCTCATGATGGTGTGTCACACGACCTATGCCGCGAAATGACAGGCCGCCCAGTGGCCATCGCTCAGCTGACGCAGCTGGGGCTCCGACTCGGCGCAGATCGACTCGGCCTTCCAGCACCGGCTGCGGAACCGGCAGCCGGCCGGCACATTGGTCGGGCTGGGTACCTCGCCGCGCAGCACGATCCGCTCTCGCCCCGCCCGGCGGCTCGGGATGGCGGAGATCAGTGCCTCGGTGTACGGCATCAGCGGGTTCTCGTACAGTTCCCGCGCGGGCGCGACCTCGACCAGGCGGCCCAGGTACATCACGCCGACCCGCTCGCTGAGGTACTCGACGACGCTGAGGTCATGGGCGATGAACAGGTAAGTGAGGCTAAGCTGCCGCTGCAGGTCGGTGAGCAGGTTCAGCACCTGAGACTGCACGGAGACATCGAGGGCGGAAACGGGCTCGTCCGCGATGACGAGCTTGGGACGCAGCGCCAGGGCGCGCGCAATGCCAATGCGCTGCTGCTGCCCGCCGCTGAACTCGTGCGGGTAGCGTCCCAGCTGGTCCGGCCTGAGCCCCACCATCTCGGCGAGCTCGGCGGCGCGGGCGCGCCGGTCCTTCCCCGACAGCTTCCCCTGGACGACGAGACCCTCGGCGATGATGTCGCCTGCCCGCATCCTCGGATCAAGCGACGCGCGGGGATCCTGGAAAATAGCCTGAATATCGGCCCGGGTCCGGCGCAGCTCGCGGCCGCGCATAGCGAGGATGTCGCGTCCCTCAAACCGGACCTCGCCGGCATGAGCGCTCGCGAGGCGCAGGATGGATCTGACGACTGTCGACTTGCCGCAACCGGACTCGCCGACAAGCCCGAATGTCTCACCGCGCCGGATCTGGAAGCTGACGTCATCAACGGCGCGCACGGCGCCGCTCCCGCGCCGGCCCGCGTAGTACGTCTTGAGGTGCTCGACGTCGAGCAGCACGTCGCTCGCATCGCTTACCGCAGCCAGCATGCGACCCGCCGCCCGTCTTCGGTTGTCTTGAGTTCTGGCATCTGGGCGCAGGCTTCCATGGCGCTCGGGCACCGGGGGGCGAACGGGCAGCCGCTCGGCATCGCGAGCGGACTCGGCACGGTGCCGTCGATCGCCTTGAGCCGCTGGCCCTTCATGCTCGGGTCAGGAATGCACGACAGGAGCCCGATGGTGTACGGGTGCTGAGGATCATCCAGGACCTGGTCGACCGTGGCATGCTCCATGATCCGGCCGCCGTACATCACGATGACCTCCTCGCACACCTGACTGACGACGCCGAGGTCATGGGTGATGAGCAGCACCGCAACGTTCACGCGAGATCGCAGCTCAAGCAGGAGGTCCAGTATCTGCGCCTGAATAGTGACGTCAAGCGCTGTCGTGGGCTCGTCGAGGATGAGCAACTCCGGCTCGTTCGCGAGCGCCATGGCGATCGTGACCCGCTGCAGCATGCCGCCGCTCATGCTGTGCGGGTAGCTGCGCATCCTCTCGTCCGGAGCGGGGATGCCCACCATCTGCAGCAGCCGGACGCCCTCCGCCCACGCCTCCGCCCCTGAAAGGCGCCGGTGCGCACGGATTGCCTCGATCAGCTGGCGCCCGACCGTGTAGACGGGATTGAGCGCGGACATCGGGTTCTGCGGGACCAGCCCGATGTGATGGCCGCGCATCTCCTCCATTTCGCGCTCGGTGAGCTGCGCGAGGTCACGATCCCTGAAGATCATGCTTCCGCCGTCGATGTAGCCCGGCCGGTCGACCAGGCGCAGAACCGAGAGCGCCATGACGCTCTTCCCGGACCCTGACTCGCCGACGACCCCGACGCTCGCCCCCTCGCCCACCGTGAACGTGACCCCGTCCACTGCCTTGATCTGCGTACCGGACAGGTTGAAGTAAGTCCGCAGGTCCCTGACGGTCAGCAGCGGATCGCGGTGCCGCGGGGCGGGGCGCGGCTCCGGCGGCCCGCTGGTCACGGCTGCGCCTGCTGGCCAGGCAGCGGCACGACCCTTCCGCCCTGCATGACCATGCGCACGTCCCTGAGCCGGCTGATGTCCGCCAGCGGATCGCCGGCGACGGCGATCAGGTCGGCAATGTAGCCCGGCCTGACCATGCCGACGTCCGCGCCGATCCCGAGCGTCGCCGCGGCATGACTGGTAGCCGCCATGATCGCCGCCATGGCCGGCATGCCCGCCCGGTGCATCAGCGCGACTTCCTCGCCGACACCGTCGAAAGGCGTATACAGCCAGCCGGCATCGGTCCCGGCCACGAAGTTAACGCCCGCGTCGTAGAGTTCGCCAAACTGGTCGATCTGGGCTTGCGACATCATCTTCCAGCGCTCGTGCTCGGCGCCGTGCTGCTCGGACTGTCCGGCCTTGGCCGCTGTTCCCTTGATCGCGTACGCCCGCACCGCAAGCGTCGCGGTGACGGCGATACCGCTGTCAGCCATCCTCTTCGCGATGGAGTGGTCGTATTCCTGATGACCATCACGGTCCACGATGAAGCTGGCGTGCTCGATCTGATCGGCCCCTGCCTCGATCGCGCTGACAATCCCGGCGCCGCTGAGGCAGTGGACCGTGACCTTACGGGCAAGCCGGTGCGCCTCGTCGACGATCGCGTCGAGTTCGTCCTGGCTGAACGACGGCAGCCACGACATGGTGTTCGCCGTGCCGCCGCCCGTGCCCATCACCTTGATCCAGTCCGCGCCGCGCTTGGCCATCTCGCGAACCTGGCGGCGCACCCCGTCCGTGCCGTCCGCCTCGCCGCCAAGGGGCCACGTGTGCCCGCCCGTGATCGTGATCGGCGCGCCGCACAGCAGCAGCCGCGGCCCCTGGCCAAGGCCGAGCTCGAGTGCCCGGCGAAGGCCAAAGGCCGTGCTTCCCTTGCTGCCGGTATCGCGCATGGTGGTGACGCCGGCGTAGAGGCCCTGCTGGGCGGCGAAGACCCCGCTCGCCGTCAGCACGCTCTCTGGTTCAGCGATGATCTGCTCGAGCGACGCGCCGTTCGCCGGGAAGTTCAGGTGCACGTGGCAGTCGATAAGGCCAGGCAGCAGCGTGCTGCCGCGAAGGTCAAGAACCTGATCGGCCGCCCTGAGCACGTCGTCCGGAGCACGGCCAGGGAATACTTCGGTAATCCTGCCGCCTGCCACGACGACAGACGGCTGGTCCACGGGCGGCTGACCAGACCCGTCAATGAGACGGTCGGCTTGCACGATTGTCGTCACGCTCATGTCATCTCTCCTTCTTCATGAGCTGGATCCGGCTTCATGACCTGGATCCGGTCAGCGGCGCCGCGCTGGCTAGCTGGCGAGGTGCGCCAGGTAGAAGGTCTCGAACCCGCCGCCCGAGTACGACACCCCCTGGAGGCTGGTCGCGGCGAGGGTCAGGTCCTCGTTCTCGTGCAGTGGCATCATCAGCGCTTGCTGCATGATGATCGTTTGCGCCTGGTCGTAGAGCGCGGCCCGCCGCGATGGCGACTGCGCCACCCCGGCCTGGTTCAGCAGGCTAGTGAGCTGAGGACTCGCGTAGTGACTCCAGTTCAGGTACACGCCAGGCAGGAACCACACGCTCAGTGCGCTTGGATCGACCGCCACGTACTGTGACGGGGTGAGCGACGTTCCGCCCGCGCTTCCCGCGGCGGCCGCCGACGCGAGCCAGGCTGTCGTCGCCATGGTCTCGACCTTGCCGACGATGCCCACACTGGCGAGTTGCGCCTGGATCGCCTGCATGACCGAGGGATACTCCGGCGGCGCGGTCGGCGCGGTCAGGTCAACCACCAGGCGCTGGCCGTTCTTTGTCCAGTAGCCGCCGGACTTCGTCCAGCCATCGCCAGCCAGCAGGCTCTCGGCCTTCGCCGGGTTGTACGCGTACATGCTGCCCAGCGACTGGTCGTAGCCCAGCGTTCCCGGCTGCAGCGGCGTGCTGATCGGCGCGTAAGCGCTGTAATCAGCGATCTGGATGACGTTCTTGACGTTCACCGCGTACAGGATCGCCTGACGCACGGCGACATCATTCGTCGGGAACCTGCTCGCGTTGATCGGCAGGAATATTCCCATCCCGCTGATCGGCACAGCCATCGCGTGGTACGCGCTGCTTCCCTTTAGTTTCTCGTAATAGACACCGGGCGTTTCCTGCATGAACTGCGACTGGCCGCTGGTGAATTCGTCGATCCGCGACTGGTTGTCGGTGACGATATCGAAGGTGATGCTCGAGAGGTACGCGGGCCCGTTGTGCCCGAGCGCCGGCGGCGCCCAGTTGTAGTCCGGGTTCCTGACCAGCACGATACTGTCGTTGGGACGGAAGCTCTTCAGCTCAAAGGGCCCCGTCCCGACCGGGTGCAGGCCCAGGTTCTTGCCATACTTCGCTATCGCCGCCGGCGACTGCATGGACAGGTACGGCTCGCCCAGCTGAGCGATCAGCGGCGGGTACGGCGCGGTGCAGCTGAGGGTGAACGTGTAGGTGCCCGTTACCGCGGCCTTTGTGCAGGTACCCAGGAGCGTAATGGAAGTGGACGACTGCGTCGTCTTGTTGGTTATGTACTGGAAATTGGCTACCGCTGCCTTGGCATTAAAGGGCGTGCCGTCCTGGAATTTAACCCCGCTGCGGAGGGTGAAGGAGTAGACCTTCCCGTTACTGCTTACC